>CAZHPN010000001.1:0-20505 GCA_964534375.1 uncultured bacterium
ACCTGATCGCGGACTTCGACAAGGCCAAGAACAAGCTCGGCGAAGTGACGATGAACTTCGCGATGAAGGGCCGCGCGAACCCGCTGTATCCGGTCAGCTACGCCACGCCGTTCCTGGCGATGATGGGCGACGTAACGATCGGGTATCTGCTGCTCGACATGGCGCTGGTCGCGTCCAAAAAACTCGACGCGATTTACGCCGAAAAGGCCGCGGCCGACGAAGCGGCGAAGAAGGCGCTGCGTCAATCGCACGCGGAGGCGGCGTTCTACCACGGCAAGATGCAGACGGCCCGCTTCTTCGTGAAGCAGATGCTGCCCGACGTTTTCGCGAAGGCGATGTCGGCGGCCAGCGAAGACATGAGCCTGCTGGACATCGAACTGTAGCCAACGGTGCGGGACAGCCGGCGGCGGCTGTCCCGCATTTTTTGTCCGCGAAGGCTGAGAGGCTCGAAGGCCTTGTCTCTGCGGGCCGTGCGTTTGACAAGCCCGGCAGCCGGCGCCTACTATTCGTCGCCGTGGTTATTGTTGATTTGGCCGAGTCAAAGCGGGAGTTCGTGCGTGGCCGCGAAAGATAACGGAAAACGACTCGCGTCGATTGTTGTTGAGGGCTTTAAGTCGCTCAAAAACGAGACAAAACTCGAATTGCGCCCGCTCACGCTTCTAGCCGGCGCGAACGGGTCCGGCAAATCGTCGATCATGCAGCCCCTGCTGTTGCTCAAACAGACGTTGGAGGCGAGCTACGATCCGGGGCCGCTATTGCTGAATGGGCCGAACGTCAGGTTTACGGCGTTTGATCAGCTTCTTTGGAGACCGGCAAATGAAGGCAAAATCGCGAGACATTTCGAGTTTCAGGTAAAGGGCGATGACGAAGACATCTGTTCGTGGTTCTCAAAAGGGCGTCGCGGGATCGAAATAAAAAAACAGAGATCCTCTTTTCGCCTGGTGCCCAGCATGGTGGATCCAAAAGGGTCGGTTCTCAAGTTGGAACTGCGGCCGAATACTTCGAGAGACGATCTCGCGAAACAAGGCTTCGGTGTTGACGAGGCGTTTTTCCACGGGAGCGCCCCGGGATCGGGCATCCAACGAAACCGGTGTTTCCTCCACATGGGTTCCCTGGTCGGAGAACGACGCGTTTTTTTTGGTCTTCCCGTCCTGCAATCTATTCCGGAGGGAATTCAGAATGTTATCCATCTGCCGGGTCTGCGCGGGAACCCGGCTCGTTCCTACAATGTCGCAAGCGCAGGTCCTGGATTTCCTGGGATTTTCACCGAGTATGTCGCAGGTATTGTTGCCTTTTGGAAAAATGAAAAAGACACGCGACTCGACGACCTTGGCAACAATCTCCAACGTCTGGGCCTGAGCTGGAAGGTGGACGTTTCGCCCATTGACGAAACCCAAGTTGAACTGAAAGTCGGCCGCCTCGTCTCGCCTTATAAAAACCACGGCACCGACATGGTCAACATCGCCGACGCGGGGTTCGGCTTGTCGCAGACCCTTCCCGTTGTGGTCGCGCTGTTGCAGGCGCGCAAAGGGCAGATTGTTTATCTGGAGCAGCCCGAAATTCATTTGCACCCGCGCGCGCAGTTGGCGATGGCGGAGTTGATCGCCGACGCGGCGAAGCGCGGCGTCATCGTTGTGGCCGAGACGCACAGCCAATTTCTGCTCTGGGGCATTCAGCGCTTGATCGCGCAGGATAAGCTCGATCCGAATCTCGTCAATTTGAATTGGTTCGAACGCGGCCCCGACGGCGTGACGAAGGTGACCGCGAAAGACCTCGACTCCACGGGCGACCTCGGCGATTGGCCGGAAGATTTCGGCCAGATTTCGCTCGAAGTTCAAGACGATTTTCTCAAGGCATTCTCGAAGAAAGCGCAATCCAGCCGATGAACCCGCACGCATTGGTGATCGATGCGGACGTGATGCATTGCGCTTGCGAAAAAACCGCGAATTCGCGGGCGTGCCTGCAATGCCTCGACGCGATTTACGACGGGGCAATGGATGTCGTGATTACAGACGCCATTCGCGCCGAGTGGCTTCGCCATCGTTCGGATTTCAGCAAAAAGTGGCTGAACCGAATGTACGGAAGAAAGCGTGTGTTGCGCGTCGACGGCGGCCAGGTCGAAGCCTTACGCACCGCGATCGACGACGCGCTGGAAAACTCCGCCAAGACGACGGCGACCAAAGACGAGCACCTCGTCGATGCGGCGTTGGATGCCGACAAACGGATTTTGTCGATGGATGACAAGGCCGGCCGCATCTTCAGCCGCCTCGCCCGCAATTGCAGCGTTATTTGTGACGTACATTGGACGAACCCGCGTTTCGACGGTTGTGGAGATTGGCTGGCGGACGGCGCGCCGGACCGAAAAGCCTGGCAATTGAGCAGCCACGCGGTATTGGGTCCGAAACAACGACAGAAGCGCGCCAAATCTCGCTGACCTGACATTTTATTCCCTTCGCCGCCCTTGACGTCGCCCCTTGATGATTCGACGTAGAACGCGCGCTGCCTGCTGTGCCCGCCAGGGCCGCGCGCCGCGCGGCCGAACATCACAATGTCGCGCCGTCCCCGACCTCCCGACAAGCTTGGGGCAGGCGCCGGGGAGAAGCTGTCTTGGGCGGCGTCCGCCGCCCAATGTCGGGGGCGCGGCAAGCGGCGCCCCTACGATAATGAATTGCGGAGCGGGATAAATTATCTGTGTAATCTGTGGATAAACAAAACACTCATCAATTACGCGAACGGCTCCGTCAGCACGATCGTTTCTTCGCGGCCGGGGCCGACGGATATCAACCGGATCGGCAGGTTCAAATACATCTCGATGTAATCGAGATATTCGCGGGCCTCGCGCGGCAGGTCTTCCAGACGGCGGGCGCCGGCGACGGAGCCGGACCAGCCGGGCATTTCGCGATAGACCGGCGCGTATTTTTCGTAAACCGCGGCGTTGGCCGGAATGCAATCGATCGCTCGGCCGTCGAGTTCGTAGCCGACGCCGACGCTAATGTTGGGCAGGCCGTCGAGCACGTCGAGTTTGGTGATCGCGATTTCTGTGAGGCCGCAAATCTCGGCGGCGTACTTGACCGCCGCGAGATCGAGCCAGCCGCAGCGGCGCGGCCGGCCGGTGGTTGTGCCGTACTCGTGGCCGCGGTCGCGCAGGCGCTGGCCCGTGGCGTCATTGAGTTCGGTGGGGAACGGCCCGGCGCCGACGCGCGTGCAGTAGGCCTTCATCACGCCGATCACCGCGCCGACCTTGCTCGGCCCGACGCCCGCGCCGGCGCACACCGCGCCGGTCACCGTGTTCGAGCTGGTCACGAACGGGTAGGTGCCGTGGTCGATGTCGAGCATGACGCCCTGCGCCCCTTCGAACAGGACTTTCTTGTTGCCGGCCAGTGCGTCGTTGACGGCGCGGTAGGTGCAGCCGACGTACGGTCGCAAGCGCGCGGCGTAGCCCTCGTATTCGGCGACGGCGGCCTCGAGATCGACCGGCGCCGCGCCGTAAAATTTCTCGAGCAGAAAATTCGCTTCGGGCAAAACCTGTTCGAAATACGGCCGCAGCGCGCCGGGCTCGACGAAATCGCCGAAGCGCAGCCCCGTACGGCCGACCTTGTCGCGGTAGACCGGCCCGATGCCGCGGCCGGTCGTGCCGATTTTGCCGCCGCCCTTGCGCGCCTCGGCGGCCTTGTCGAGCGCGATGTGGTGCGGCGAGGTGACGTGCGCGCGGTCGCTGACGACCAATTGCGAATCGTCGGCGAGCAGGTCCCGCGCTTTCAGGCGGCCGATCTCGTCGAGCAGCACGGCCGGGTCGAGCACCACGCCGTTGCCGATGACGCAGCGCGCGCCGGGATGCAGCACGCCCGAGGGCACGTGGTGCAGCACCGTTTTTTCGCCGGCGACGACGACGGTGTGACCGGCGTTGTTGCCGCCCTGGTAACGAACGACCATGTCGGCGCGGCGGGCAAAGAGGTCGATGACCATGCCTTTGCCTTCATCGCCCCATTGGGCGCCGACGATCACGACTGACGGCATTCGGGAACCTCCGCGGGCCGCTAATCCAGCACGGCGAGCTTGGCCGACATGACGTGCGGCAGCTTGTTGAGCGCGGCGAGCGTGTCGGCATCGACCGGGTTGTCGACGGCGACAACCATCAGCGCGTCGGCGTCGCCCTTGTTGCGGCCGAGGCGCATCTGGCCGATGTTGATGCCGCGCTGGCCGAGCAATGCGCCGACTTCGCCGACGACGCCGGGCACGTCTTTGTTGGCCATGACGATCATCCGGCCTTCCGGTTCGAGGCTGCATGGGAATTTGCCGATCTGCACGATGCGCTCTTCGCCGCGCGCCGGGATCGACGCGTGCACGCCGAATTCGCTGTCTTCGAAAACGGCGGTGAGCGAGACGACGTTGGCGTAGTCGGTGAGCGCTTCGCGCTTGCTGACGGCGATCTCGATGCCGCGCTCTTTGGCGAGGATCGGCGCGTTGACCGCGTTGAGGATTTCTGCGTCGCCGAAGTGGTGCAGCAGGCCCAGCAGCGCCGCGATCTGCACCGGCGCCTCGGGGAACGCCGCGAATTCGCCGCCCAGGAATAGCTTCAGGGTGTGCGGCGCGCGATCGAGCAATTGGCCGAGCAGGCTGGCCATTTTCGTGGTCAGTCTCAACAGCGGCTCCATGCGCAACTGCAATTCCGGCGCGACCTTCGGCGTGTTGACCGCGTTGACGATCACGCCTTTTTGCAAATAGTCGATGATCTGGTGCGAGATGGCGATCGCCACGTTGTCCTGCGCCTCGCTGGTCGACGCGCCCAGGTGCGGCGTGACCACGATGTTTTCGAGCGCAAACAGCGGCGAATCCGTGACCGGCTCTTTGACGAAGACGTCGAGCGCGGCGCCGGCGACGCGGCCGCTTTTCAGCGCTTCGAGCAGGTCGGTCTCGTTGACGATGCCGCCGCGCGCGCAGTTGATGATGCGCACGCCTTTTTTCATTTTGGCGATGACGGCCGCGTTGATCAGGTTCATCGTCTTGTCGCTTTTCGGCACATGCACCGTGATGTAATCCGACTGCGCGACGAGCTCGTCGAAGGTCGCCGGCGTCGCGTGCGCCTCGCGGATTTTCTCATCGGTGACGAACGGGTCGTGCACCAGCACGCGCATGCCCAGGCCCACGCCGCGGTCCGCGACGACGCGCCCGATGTTGCCGTAGCCGACGACGCCGAGCGTCTTGTCGGTGACTTCGACGCCCATGAATTTCGACTTTTCCCAGCGGCCGGCCTTCAGCGCGGCGTCGGCCTGCGGAATGCGGCGCGAGAGGGCCATCATCATCGCGATCGCGTGCTCGGCCGCGGCGACGTTGTTGCCGCCGGGCGTGTTCATCACGACGATCCCGCGCTTGTTCGCCGCGTTCATGTCGATCGTGTCGACGCCCGCGCCGGCCCGGCCGACCGCGCGGAGTTTCGGCGCCTTCGCGATCAAGTCCGCGGTGACCTGCGTGCTGCTGCGCACGATCAGCGCATCCGCCGTCGCAATCGCGTCGACCAGTTGGTCGAGCGGCAGGCCCGTGCGGTAATCGACCTCGAGGCCCGGCGTGGCGCGGAGGATTTCCAGACCCTTGTCGGAGAATTTGTCGCTGACTAAAACGCGCATTTTTCACTCCTCCTCGTGTTTTCAGGCGGCACATCGGAGCGATGAAATTCTAATTGAGAGCTGCTTTCGACCATAAACAAGACGACGCGGCGTGTCAAGTTGAGGAATGCGGAATGCCGAGTGCGGAATGCGGAATGCTGAATGCGGAATGCGGAGTGCGGAGTGCGGAGTGCGGAGTGAATCGGCGCGGAACCTTTGCGCTTGTCTGGCGCCCCACGTGAGCGACGCCGGCGATCGGATAGGTCTTGTGGGTCCTCTAGGTCCTATGGGTCCTATAGTGCCCATTATACCAGGGCGAAATCGCCCTCGGAAACGTCGGCCTATCATCTGCGTAATCTGTGGACAAATATGACATTCGCTCGCGCGACGCGCGGCCGCCTCAGCCCTTCGGCAGCGCCACCACGAACCGCGCGCCTTCGCCGGGTTGGCCGGCGACGCGGTCCTCGACGCGGATCGTTCCGCCCATGACCTCGACCAGCGCCTTGACGATGTTCATGCCCAGGCCGAGGCCGGAGGTCTTCGAGAAGCGGCCGAAGCGCTGAAAGATCTTCTCTTTTAGCGCATCGTCGATGCCGTCGCCGGTGTCCTCGACGGCGATCTCCCACGTTCGGCCGTCCGGCCCGTCGGCGACGGAAATCTTCAGCGATTTGTCTTTTTTCGAATTGTGGCGCACGGCGTTGGACATCAGGTTGATGAAAATCTGGCCGGCCAGTTGGTGGCCGAGGATGTGCTGATTCGGCTGCGCCGCGATCCGCGCCGTGAAGTTGACGTCGCGGAACTGCTCGCGCACGACGTCGAGCGCGTCGTGCAGCATCGGCGCGAGCGGCAGCGGCGTGAACGACTCCGGGTTGAGGTGGCGAATCATCATCAGGTCGCGGACGCGGTCGATCAGCGTCGCGCACCGCCGCGCGTTGGCGATCGCCTTCTGCCGGTGCTGCTCGCGCATCGCGGGCAGGCGGGCCATGGCGGCGTCGCCGAGCAGATCGAGATTGCCGAGGATGGTGTGCAGCAGGTTGCTGACGTCGTGGGTCAGCACGTCGTTGTACAACTCGGCGGTTTCTTTTTCGATGACAATCTCGCTTTGCAAGCGCAGGCGCTCGGAGAGGTCGCGCACGAACGACAGGCTCGCCGGCTCGCCGTCGTATTCGATCGTCACGGCGTTGAACTCGACGGGCAATTCGCGCCCGGAACGCATGCGCAGCCGGGCCTGATAGATTTCGCGCGGAACCCTGCCCGTCACCCGCTGGCGATAATGGCCGAGCAGATCGGGCGCGTCGTCGGGAAACATCGTGCGCGTGATCGGGCCGCCGACCAGGTCCGACACGGTGAAGCCGAGCATGTCAGCGAGTTTCTTGTTGACGAATTTGAAGACGCCGCCCTGGCTGATCATGATGCCGTCGTTGGCGCCCTCGACCAGCGAGCCATATTTGCGCTGGCTCTCGCGCAACTCCTGCAGCAATTGGTTCTTCTCGATCGCCAGCGCCATCTGGCCGGCGATCGCGTCGAGCAGCGCATGCGCCTGGGCCGACAGCGGTTGCACCGGCGTGTAGAAGAGCACGCCCAGGACTTGCCCCTTGCTGAGCAGCAGCGCCGCCTCGGAGCCTTCCATCTGGCGCCGCACGGCGATTTCCTTGGTCTCGGGCGGGAAACTCGGCCACTCGACGAGCGGCGGCGTGCGATGCTCGCGCACGCAGCTTTGCAGCCAGGCCGGGTCGTACGGGAGTTGCCCGGCGAGGGCGAGGATTTCCTTCGGCGTCCCGCGATGCGCGGCCAGCTTGCCCGTCGCGCTGCGGCGGTCGAAGGAGATGGCGAACGCGGCGCGAAATTCGAGCGTCTGCATGACGATCGCCAGCAGCCGCTCCATCAGCGCCGCAAAGTCGCCGCCTTCCGCGACCAGCGCGCTGATCCGGCCGAGCGTCGCCAACTGCTCGTTGCGCCGGGCGAGCGCTTCCTGCATCTCCATTTCTTCGGTGAGGTCGCGCATCGCGAGGATCAGCCGCCGCGGCCCCTTGCCGCCGCGGCCGGCCGGCGCGCCGATGAAGCCGGCGGCGAACGTCTCTCCGTTCTTGCGCCGGATCGTCGTGCGGGTCTCGAGCCGCGCCGCGCCCTTGCGCTCGGCTTCCTGAATGTCGATGGCCTCGCCGTCGGCCAGCAGCGACGCAAAGGGCTGGCCGACCAGTTCGGCGGCCGCGCAGCCGAGCAGCGCCGGCGTCGCGCCGCCCGCGAACTCGATGCGGCCGTCGCGGTCGAGCACGAACAACACTTCCCGCAGCCGCGGCAACGCCTCGCCGAACAGCCAGCCGGCGTCGAACGGACCTGCCGGCGGCAGGTTTTTTTTCGCTGGCGGCATTACAAGTTCGCTTTCAGCCAATCGCCGACATAGGCGACAAACGCCGGGTCGACTTTCGCACTCGGGTCGGCGTACTCGCCGATCGTCCCCTTCGACGGTTTGAAGAAATGGTTGAGGCTGTCGAACACCTTGAAGGTGTAGCGTTTCTCGGCGCCGAGCGCCTTGCGGAAGCCGTCGGCGAAGTGCGGGAAGACCTGCAAATCCTTGGCCGGCTGCACATGCAGGATATTCGCCGTGCTTTTCTGCAGGTCGTCGACCGGATGCATCGCGAACCACTCGCGGTAATAGTCGAGGTGAATGAGCCGCCCGGCGACGAGGAAAGTTTTCTGGTCCGGTTTGTCGCGGGCCATGCGCATCAGGTTCGCCACCGCCGAGGTCGTCCAGTCGTTCGGATCGCCGCCGTCGAGCGTCAGTCGATGCTTCGTCTGTTCCTCGGCCAATCGCGAAAACGGCGCATCGCACGGCGCGAGCAGCACCAGCGCCTTGATGTCGTGGCGCGCGGCGGCCGTCATGATCGCGACGTTGGCGCCTTCGCCTTGGCCGGCGATCGCGATCCGGTTCGCGTCGATGTCCGGCCGCGTTTTGAGATAGTCGAGCAAGGCCTCGGCGTCTTTTTCACGCACCGACAGCGTCGTTTGCGTAATGTCGCCTTCGCTGCCGCGCACGCCGCGCGCGTCGACCCGCAGCACGGCGAAACCGCTGTGGCTGATCGGGTCGAGCATCTCGGCCGTGCCGATGTTGACGTTGAGAGCGAGGGACATGCCGTCGCGGTCGATCTTGCCCCCGTCGCCGAGGAAGATCACGGCCGGCAGCCGGCCAGGCAGGCCGCGGGGCTTGGTGAGCACGCCGGCCAGTTTTGGATCGGCGGCGATTTCGACCTGTTCGTAGATCAAGTCGCTGTTGACGGTGGAGACGGGGTTGATTTCGGAGGCGCGTTCGCCGTCGTATTTCATGCGCACGACGGAATAGCCCTGCATCGGCGAATCGATTTTGATGATCTGGCCCTTCGTGTCCGCCCAGATAATCATGCCGATGTCGTGGCGATTCAGGAAATACTTGTGCGCCATGAACCAGCCGTTTTCCAGGGCGACCGGTTCGCGGCCGATATGCCGCAGCGTCACATCGTCGACCAGGCGCAATTCGGACGGAATGACGATCGTAAAGCTCTGTTCTCCACCGATGCGGTGCGAATAACGGTGAATCAGCAGATGCAGATGATGCCAAACGCCGACGTCGACCACCACGGTCGAGGGCGAAATGTTGAGGTAGGTGTCCTTCTTTTGCGGCCCCTGGTGGTTTTCGATGTGCAAAACGCCGTTTTCATTGGTTGCGCCCAGCGCCCGGGGCAAGCGGTCGAGCACCGCTTCGCGTTGGTAGGTGTGGATCGGTCCGCTGAGCGTGCGCAGGATCAGGCGCGTAAAGTCCCGCGTTTCGGCGTTCCCCTGCTTCAGTGCGCCTTGCGATTCCGACGTGACCTGGCCGTCGTTCTCGAAATTGATGCTGAATTTCTCCGCGCCGGCGACCTTGCCGTCGGCATAGATCTGGAAGGTGCCGCTGATTTCTTCGCCGTGCGCGACGGCCGCCGCCAACAGCAGCGCCGCCAGCAGGCCCAGCGCCGCCAATTTTTTGCTCATGTTTTGCTCCTCGGTCCCCGACCGGAGTGGGGTTGTAGCAAAATTACGGCCGTTTGGCCACCGAGAAACTCGGCGGCGCCGGCAGCCTGGGCTAGCAGGCGAGCCCGAACCAGCGAAAGCGATGCGACAGGTCCTATAGAGACTGCTGGCGATTTTCTCGGATGGATCGATTCTTGCCGATGCATCCCCGCACAATGGCGAATGGCGAATGGCGAATGCAGAATTGCCGCCGCCGCGCGAAATTCGCCGTTCGCCATTCTCCATTCAACATTCCGGTTTGCGCCGCCAATAACTTTATGTTCGCGGCTAGCGGTGGTCGGCGGGCGGCGGCGTAATTCATCGATAGTCTCGGCAGGCCCCAGCCCGCTCTGGCCGCAGGCGAGCGCTTCATGCGCTGCCGCAGCGTGCAGGTCAAATTTTTGATTAACTGCTATTGGCGGTCATTTTATCTCGTCTTCGTTCCCAGAAGTCTTCGTGGGGCCCGCTCAGGAGACAGCAACGCAAAGCGATGATGGCATTCCCGTTCGTCCCGGGCGATTTCGGCGCCCAGCGCCTCGGCGGTGCGCTCAACCTGCTTTGCGTCGAAGCGCAGGCCGGCCAAGTCGCCCAGCAGGGCGCTGCTTTCCAGGAAACTGGCCACCGCCGCCGTTCGGCCGATCATCCGCGTGACGGCCGGGGACAGCGAACCGCCGGCCAGTCCCACGTGGTCGCGGGGGAAAAAGCCGGCGCCGCAGGCGGGGCAGTGACAATAGGCCCGGCGCAACGTCACGTCCCCGAGGGCCGTCAAAAAGGTTTTCGCCAACCGCCCCGCAAACCGCGCCGGGGCGTGTCAGGTCGGGCAGGCGAACACCGGCCCTGGCTCGTCGCTCCGGTCGGCGTTGTCTCAAGATCCTGACCTGCACGCTCTTCTGACTACTCGCCTAAAACCCCATCCACATGTACATCAGCTTGGGCTGCGTCATTTCCATCAGCATGTCGTAGCTGAGCGGAAAGGTCTCGACGTTGATCTGCGGCGCGTCGGCGCGAGTGGCGCTGTAAATATTCTGTTCGGCGCGCCGGCTGGTCGAGTACAGGATCACGCCGGCGTCGCGGACCTTGGCCAGCCGTTTGGCTTCTTCGATCGCGTCGTCGAGGTCGCCGAGTTGATCGACCAAGCCGGCCTGCTTCGCATCCACCGCGGACAGCACGCGGCCGTCGGCGAGCTTCAGGATTTCGTCGCGCTTCAGCTTGGGCCGACCTTCGGCGACGACGTCGACGAACCGCTGGTAGGCCTCGTCGACGATCTTTTGGAAAATCGCCCGCTGCTCGTCGGTCATCGGGGCGAACGGGTTGCCCGCGTCCTTCATCTGGCCGGCTTTGATCACGCGGCTTTCCATGCCGATTTTCTGAAAGAGTCCGTTGAAGCCGAACTCGTGCATGATGACGCCGATGCTGCCGGTGATCGTCGTCGGGTGGGCGACGATCGAATCGGCCGCGCACGAGACGTAGTATCCGCCCGACGCGGCGACGCCCATGAACGCGGCGACGACCGGGATCTTGGTCTTTTCTTTGAAGCGTTTGATCTCGCGGTAGACGATGTCCGAGCCGGTCACGGTGCCGCCTGGCGAATTCACGCGCAGCAGCAGCGCCTTGATGCGATGGTCCTGCTCGGCCTTTTCGAGCTTGCGGCGCACTTCAGTCGTGGTCGCGTCTTTCTTGAAGAACAGCCGCTGGCTTTCCCACTCGACGATCGGGCCTTCGATGTCGAGCAGAAGAATGCGGGCGTCTGTCTTCTCGTCCGCCGGTGCGCGGACCAGCCGCGTCGACAGCCGCTCGTCGTCTTCGGGGAACAAACTCAGGTTGTTGTGAGAAAAACAGCCCAACAATAACAGGCCCATTGCCGCGACGGCAATCAACAGCCGAGTGCTGCGCATGAACCGCGCCTCCTTGGTTCTGACCGTGCGGCGGAAATCTTCGGCGCGCGGGGCAAAGAAATCAAGCCGGCGGCGGTTCGACTGCCGGGCGGCGCGCCGTTTTCGACCGTTCGCGGCGAATGCCGATTTCGTTTGCCGCCGTCCGACGCGGCCAAAAATTGAGTGTTATTGTTTACCGTGATCTGTGAATGTTGAGAAAAAAAAGGGGGAACCGCATGTATTTTCTCGCACAGCACGCCCCGCACACCGTCCCGCACGCGTATCCGCACGCCGCTCCCTACGCGGCGCCGTCGGTCAGCACCGGCGGCATGATCGCCAGCATGCTTGGCAGTTGCGTCTTCAGCTTGATCGTGCTGGCGATCACCGTCGTGGCTCTCGTCGGTCTTTGGAAAGTTTTCGTCAAAGCGGGGCAACCCGGTTGGGCGGCGATCATCCCGATTTACAACATTGTGATCCTGCTGCAAATCATCGGTCGACCAATTTGGTGGCTGATTCCGTTTTTCCTTCCGATCATCACTTCCATTCTGGCGGTCATCGGCCTGCCGCCATCGGTGTTGCTGCCCATCAATGTGCTTCTCTGCGTTCCGTCGTTTGTCTTTTGGATCATGGTGTGCCTTCGCCTCGCGCGGGTCTTTGACCAATCCAGCGGCTTTGGCATCGGGTTGCTCTTCCTGCCGTTCATCTTTCTGCCGCTGCTCGGCTTCGGCGACGCCGAGTACTTGGGGGCCGACGTCGCGTAACTGCGGCAAACCGCTTCGCTTTTCGCAGCCCGCCGCCCATCAAAGGCGCGGCGGGCTTTTTTGCGGGCGAGCCGCGGCGCCTGCTTGCGTGCCGCCCAAGCGGGACGGTACGATAGGGCCCGGAGAGAGGGGCGGGTTATGTTCGACAGACAGTTGGCGAAATGGCATCTCGAACAGCAGGGATGCCTCGCCGCGATCGATGTGCACCTCGGCGACCTCGGGTCGATCGACGTCCTGGGCGTCAAGATCGGCAAGGCCGGCGGCGAGACCGCGACCTTCGGCGTCGTGCGCGGCTGGTGGCACGCCGGGGCGGCGCTGACGCCCAGCCTGCTGCGCAGCCACTTGCAAACCGACCGCAAGCTGCTCGACCGCGCCTTCGCCCCCGAGCGCCTGGTCCGGGCCGCCGCGCAATTCGGCCTCGCGATCCAGCCCGAGAAAGTGCTGTTCTACTCGAAACGCAGCCGCTCCGCCGCCGAGGCCGCCGAACGCGAACTCGCGGCGTCGGGCATTCGCGTGGTTTATCTCGAGGACATCCTCGCCGACGCGCTGGTCCAGGTGAAGTACAACGAGAAAATCCAGGGCACGGTGCTGCAGGCCCTGGCGATGGTGAAGACGTCGAGCATCTTCAAGGAAATGGCGCGCCGGGCGCGTTGCGCCGGCCGCGAAGGCGCCGGCAAGACGCCGAAAAAGGCCGCCCCGGCCGACCGTCAACTCGATCTGCTGCTCTCGTTCGGCGCGGACGAGGACGAATGAGATGGCGCTGATGCCCCGCAACGTTCCCCTGGCCGTCGCCTGGCGCCTGCTGCTGCTGGCCGCCGCCGTGTCGGCGATTCTGGCGATCGGCATCCACGAATACGGCTGGCAGCCCGTGGGCGCGAAGAAGATGCCGGTCAACCAAAAAGACCCGGTCGAATTGCTTATTCGTCAGGAAATGCACGACGACTCGCCGTGGGCCGAACCGGCCGAACCGCCCGAACCCGTCGCCGCGTCGCCGGCCGCCGCGCCGACGCCGCCCCCCGCCGCCACGCCGACCCCGGCGCCGAAGCCGGCGGACAGCAAAGCGACGGTCAAGGCCAAGCCCGCGATGGACGAGAATTCCTTGGAAGATTTCCTGAAAACGCAGGAAACAGCGCCAAAGAAGAAGAAAAAATAACGGCTGACGACGAACGCGGGGCGGGCCCGATGCGGGATGCGGAATGCGGCAGGGGACCGGGGCGCGACGCCATAAGCGCTAACGTGAGCGTTACGAACCTTCAACGTGGGCGAATATTTATCTTTTTCCTTGACGCGCAGACCTCTCCCTCGGCCACGCTCAGCGTGGCCGCGCCCCTCCCGGACGCAGGGAGGGGCAGGTCGATCACGCAACCGCGCGAACGACCGGGGAGAGGTCTGTGCGAAAAAACCATTCAGGGCGAATCATTTCGAAGCTTCGCGCCGCATAAGTTGGCGCGCATGGGGCGCGGCGCCGAGCTACGCCAGGCCGGCGCATTGTCCGGCGCGAGGCGGCGCCCATGACGATGGCTTTGCGCCCCGCGACGCCGGCCGACGCGCCCGCCTGTGCGGAGTTGGATCAACTCTGTTTTCCGCCGAACATCGCGTACGATCGCGAGACCTTCGCCGAGATTTTCGCGCAGGCGAAGGTGATTCTGATCGCCGAGGACGACGGCCGCATGATTGGTTTCGTGGCCGCCGAAATCGGCGCCGACGAACCGACAGCGCTGATCATCACCCTCGACGTCGATCCGGCGCGGCGGCGGCAGGGCGTCGGCTCGCAACTGCTCGCCGCAGCGCACGCGCGTTTGGTCGAACTGGGCGCGCAGACGGCGTATCTGCACGTCGCGGTGCGCAGCGTCGACGCGCAACGGTTGTATCGCCGGCACGGGTACTCGACGGTCGGCCGTTTGCGTGATTACTATGGGCCGCGCGACGACGCGTTCGTCATGGCCCGCGCGCTCGTCGAGAGGGACGATTGATGCGCATTGTTATTTTTGGCGATGTCCACGCGAATTTCGACGCGCTCGAAGCGATTTTGCGCGATGTCGCGCCGCTGAAGGTCGACCGCTTCGTCTGCCTCGGCGACGTGGTCGGTTATCACGCGCAACCGCAGGAATGCGCCGACAAGATTCGCGAGCTCGACTGCTTGTGCGTGCAAGGCAACCACGACGCGGCCGCCAGCGGCGCGGAGGAGCCCGGCGACTTCAACGACGTGGCCGCGCAAGCGATCTACTGGACCCGCGAGCGGTTGCGGCCCGAGACGCGCGACTGGCTGGCGAATCTGCCGCGGCAGGCGACGATCACCAAAGAAATTTGGGCGGTGCACGGGTCGTTGCGCGACCGCGACGAGTACCTGCTGAGCCAGCCGGCGATCCGCGCCAATTTCCATTTCATGACGCGGCTGCAGGCGCCGCAGACCGTGTTGTTCGGACACACGCACCGGCGCGCGATCTACGTCGCCGACCAGGGCCGCGTCTATTCGCTCGACGAACCCAGCCTCGTGCTCGAGAAGAATCAGTTGGTGATGTTCAATCCCGGCGGCGCCGGCCAGCCGCGCGACCGCGTGCCCGGGGCGCCCTACGCGATTCTCGAAGACGGAGTGGTTCACTTTCGCCGCGCGGCGTACGATGTGGAAGCCGCGGCGACGAAGACGCTGGCGCTGCCTTTCGGCGAACTGCTGGCCGAACGCCTGCGGCGCGGCACGTAACGTGTGACAAAAGCTTCATGAACCGAAAGCGGAATTGCGAGTGACCCGCGAATGATCGGCGCGAGCGAACGGTTCCGGCGCGTTTTCGAGATCGCCTTTTTTTGCCTGCTGTTCGCCGTCGTCTTTTATTTCCGCCTGCCGAGTTTTTCCGACGCGATGTGCGACCCCGATCAGGGCGAGGTCGGCTACGCCGCCAAGCTGCTGCTGGCGGGCCATTGCCCGTACGGCGAGGCGATCCTCACCAAGCCGCCGAGCAGCCTGGTGATCTACGCGGCGCTGTTCGCCCTGTTCGGGCCGCACATGCTCGCCGTGCATCTGTTCGCGGCGCTCTGGGCCTTCGTCACGTGCGTGATGCTGTACGTCCTCGGCAAGCGGCATCTCAACACCTTCACCGGCGTCACGGCCGCGGGGCTGTACGCGTTTTATCAGGCGGAAATCCTCTCCGGCGGCCTGTGCGCGAACTACGAATACTGGTCGGTGTTGCCGGCGCTCGTCAGTCTGCACCTCGCGCGCAACGACAATGTCGAAGGGCGCGAATGGCGCATGTTCGGCGTCGGCGTCGCCGCCGGGCTGAGCGCAATGGCCAAGCAAACGGCCGTGGTGTTTTTCGCGGCGGCGTTGGCGTTCATTGTCGTCATCTGGTGGCGCTCCAACCGCCTGCGCGGGTTCTCGACGCTCGTCTCGTCGCTGGCGCTGGCCGTCGTCGGCTTTGTTTCGGCGATCGCCGTGTTTTTCCCGATTTTCGTGGCGGTCAATTGCGTCGAGGCGACGGCGCACGAGCTCAATCCGCTGGTGCTCAAGAACTATCTCGGCGCAATCACGCGGCAGCAGCAGTGGGGGTTCTTCACCATCCAGATGTCGCGGTTGTGGCGGTCCGTCGCCTGCCTGGCGTGCCTGGTGTTCGTCAGCCTGGGCGCGGTGCTCGCGACGTACAAAACCCGCAAGAACCTGAGCCTGTTCGGCGGCGCGTTGCTCTATGCCCTAGCCGGGGCCGCGTCCATTTTTTCCGGCGGCCGTTTCTACGGGCACTACTTTACCGTGATCTTTCCGTTCCTGTGCCTCGTGGTCGCGGTCGGGTTCGGCTCCGTGACGCGCAAGTGGCCGCGGAAATGGCGCTGGGCGCTGCTGGCGCCGTTGCTGCTGTGCGGCGCGGCCGATTCCTATGGCGAACTGCGGTTGGCGCACCTGTCGGCCGATTCCCTGCGACGCACGGGATCGGTCATGTCGCAGGAGATCTTTTCCGACAACCGCCACGGCGGCATCGAGTATTACACCGCCAACCAAATGATCAATCAGTTGGAGTGGGACGCCAGCTACCGGCAGATCGGCGAGATGGTCAAGGCGCAGTTGCAGCCCGGCGAGGCGATCTGGTGCTATGACTACACGCCCGAAATCTACTATCACGCCGACGCCTGGGCGCCGACGAAGCACAACGAGAACTTCGACGTCGTGACGTCGTGCAGCGACCCGTGGTTCGGGTCGTGGCACGGGACGCTTGACCAGACGGTTCTTAACCATCGCGAACGGCTGATGCGCGAACTCAGCGCCCGGCCGCCGACGTTCATTTTCCGCTACAAAATGCCCTGCCCCGGCGGCGTCTACGATTTCCGCCGACCGCAGAAAATCTGGCCGCTCAACGCCAACGGCCAACCCATGGCCTTTTGCCCCTGCAAAATGGAGACGTTTCCCGAACTCCAATATTTCCTCGACGTACTCTATGACATCTTGCCGCCCGAGACGAACGGCGCCATCGAGATTTATCGGCTGCGCGAGGGCGGCGCGGACAACCCGTTCTTCGAGGAATCCCGGTCGGCGACCAGGAAATAACGGGGCCGGCGGCGACCGGCGCGGCCGTTTCTTTCCGGTTCCCGGTCCCATTTTCTTGACGCTCGCGCTTTCGTGCCTACGTTAAAATCCTTGACAATTTCACGAGGCGGCGAACGCGCGGGGGCCGCCCGGGTTCGTTTTCACGGGCGATTCAGAAGGAGCATCATGATGAAAGTAGGAATTCTCGGCACCGGCGACGTGGGGCACGCGCTGGGCAAGGCGTTTATCGCGCTGGGCCACGAAGTCAAAATGGGGGCGCGGAACGACGGCAACGAAAAGGCCGCCGCGTGGGCCAAGGCGGCCGGCGCCAAGGCCTCCGCCGGAACTTTCGCCGCGGCCGCCCGGTTCGGCGAAATCGTCGTGCTCGCCACGTTGGGGATGGCGAACGCGGGCGTGATCGAAACGGCCGGCCCGGCGAATTTCGCGGGCAAGATCGTCATCGACGCGACGAATCCGCTCGATTTTTCGAAAGGGTTTCCGCCGACGCTCGGCATCAGCGGCGCGGATTCCGGCGGCGAGCAGGTGCAGCGGCTGCTGCCCGCGGCGCACGTCGTCAAGGCGTTCAACACCGTGGGCAACGCGCTGATGTTCAAGCCGGCCTTCCCCGGCGGCCCGCCCGACATGTTCATCTGCGGCGCCGACGCCGGCGCGAAAAAGGTCGTGACCGAAATCCTCAAGACCTTCGGCTGGGGCGTCATCGACCTCGGCGGCATCGAGAGCTCGCGCTATCTCGAGGCGATGTGCGCCGTGTGGGTCCTGCACGGCGCGGCGACCGGCTCGTGGAACCACGCGTTCAAGATGCTGCATAAATAGGACATCCGCCGAATATCATACGGGGGGGGGCGCAGCCAACAGCGCCCCTGCATCGGCGGGCGAACGCGAGGTTCGCCCCTACCGCCGGCGCAGTTTGATCGGCCGGCGGTTCTTGGCCGGCGTCTGTTTCTTCAATTCCGGCGTCGTCCGGCGGACGCCGAGGTGGACGTCCTCGAGTTTGTCGATGCGGTCGCGGAGTTCCGCGGCTTTTTCGAAATCCAGATCGCGCGCGGCGGCGAACATCTCTTTTTTCAGCCCCTCGATGACCAGCGGCAAGTGCGCCGCGTCGACGTCTTCCGCCTCGTCCTTCGGCACGGTGACGTAATCGGCCTCGTAAATGCTCGCCAGCACGTCGTTGATGTTTTTCACGATCGAGGCCGGCGTGATGCCGTGCGCCTCGTTGTAGGCGTTCTGCCGCACGCGGCGGCGCTCGGTTTCGCCGAGGGCGCGGCGCATCGAATCGGTCATCTTGTCGGCGTAGAGGATGGCCTTGCCCTCGACGTGCCGGGCCGCGCGGCCCATCGTCTGGATCAGGCTGGTGTCGGAACGCAGGAAGCCTTCCTTGTCGGCGTCGAGAATCGCCACGAGGCTGACCTCGGGCAGATCGAGCCCCTCGCGCAACAGGTTGATGCCGACCAGCACCGAAAACACGCCTTGCCGCAGTTCGCGCAGAATGACCAGCCGCTCCAGCGTGTCGACCTCGCTGTGCAGATAGCGCACGGGCACCCCGAGGTCGCGATAGTAGTCGGTGAGATCCTCGGCCATACGTTTGGTCAGCGTCGTGACCAGCACGCGTTCGCCGCGATCGACGCGCACCTTGATTTCGGCGAGCAGGTCGTCGACCTGATTGCCGGCGGGCCGCACTTCGACGGCGGGGTCGATCAGGCCGGTCGGGCGGATCACCTGCTCGGCCACCTCGCCGCCGGTCTGGGCCAGTTCGAACGGACCGGGCGTGGCCGAGATGAACAGCGTCTGGCCGCGCCGCTGCTCGAATTCGTCGAACTTCAGGGGGCGGTTGTCGAGCGCCGACGGCAGGCGGAAGCCGTATTCGACCAGCGTCGTTTTGCGGCTGCGGTCGCCGTTGTACATCGCGTGCAACTGCGGCACCGTCTGGTGCGATTCGTCGATGACCAACAGGAAATCTTTGGGAAAATAGTCGAGCAGCACCGCCGGCGGCTCGCCCGGCGCGCGGCCGTCGAGGTGGCGGCTGTAGTTCTCGACGCCGTTGCAATACCCCAATTCCCGCAGCATTTCGAGATCGAACAGCGTGCGTTCGCGCAGCCGCTGCTCCTCGAGCAGTTTGTTGGCGCGGTGCAACTCGCCGGTGCGGATTTCCATCTCCGCGCGGATCGTCTTGAGCGCGCGTTCGAGTTCGTCGTGCGGCGTCACGTAGTGGCTGTTGGGGAAGATCGCGATCTGGTCGAGGCTGCGGACCGTCTTGCCGCGCAGCGGATCGATTTGCTTGATCGCCTCGATTTCGTCGCCGAGCATCTCGATGCGGATCGCCAGTTCCTCCTCGTAGGCGGGGAAGATTTCCACGACGTCGCCGCGCACGCGGAAAGCGCCGCGAAAGAAATCGACGTCGTTGCGCTCGTACTGCATGTCGACGAAGCGCCGCAGCAAATCCTGGCGGTCGAGCCGTTGGCCGCGTTCGAAAACGGCGAGCATCCGCTGGTAATGATCGGGCCGGCCGAGGCCGTAGATGCAGCTCACCGAAGCGACGATGATCGTGTCGCGGCGGGTGAGCACGCTGCGGGTCGCGCTGTGCCGCAGGCGGTCGATGCGTTCGTTGATGGAGCTGTCTTTTTCGATGTACGTGTCGGACGAGGGGATGTACGCCTCGGGCTGGTAGTAGTCGTAATACGACACAAAATACTCGACGGCGTTGTCGGGAAACAACATCCGGAATTCGTTGTAAAGCTGCGCGGCGAGCGTCTTGTTGTGGGCGATCACCAGCGCCGGCCGCTGCAAACGCGCGATGACGTTGGCCGCGGTGAACGTCTTGCCGGACCCGGTCACGCCGAGCAACACCTGATGCTGGCGCCCGGCCTCGAACGCCGCGGTCAGCGTTTCGATGGCGGCCGGTTGGTCGCCGGTCGGTTGGTAGTCCGATACGAGTCTGAAGTCAGTCATGTAATCCGCCGCGCCAGCGCCGGTTCAAACGGTCCGCACGGGAAGCCGGCGCAGTTTCTTGAATAAGTCAAAGTGCTTGTCCGCCGATAGCAACGCCAAATCGTGACGAAGGCAAAGCTGGGCGATCAACCCGTCCAACACCGGGATCTTACGCCCCCGGTGCTGCGCCAGCAGGTCGCCGGCCGCCTCCCAATCTTCGCGCGTCGCTTCCACATAGGGCAACGCGTCAAAAACGCGCCCGAGCGCAGCTCGCTCCATGGCGTCGAAGGCCCCGCGCAGCATTTCGGTCAACACCACGCCGCAGCAGACGACGGCGTCGGCGTCAATGGCGGCGCGCAACAGTTCGACCATCGCGCCCTCGCCGCGGCGGAAATACTCGATCCAGGCGGAGGTGTCCACCATGACCTTATTCGTCATTTTCCCATTCCCGCGCCTTGTCGATATCGGGCGCCAGTTTCAACTTGCCGCGCAACGACCGCAATTCTTCGATCCGTTTCAAGCGCACGTATTCTTCGAGGGCGCGATTTACCGCTTCGGTCTTGGTGCGGGCTTTCGCCAGCGCCAGCAGTTGGCTCATCACGCTTTCCCGAACGTCAATGGTGGTTCTCATGCCGGCCTCCATCACCTTTTCTCAGATGAATTATATGACGCGTTCTCGCATCAGGCAAGGGCTACGTGCGATGATCGTCCGTCCCGGCGGCGGGCCGTGTCCTGTTCGCGGCCACTCCAATGTCCAGGGCGATCGCACGGTCGGCATTTGGGAGAAACCA
>CAZHPN010000001.1:20515-88759 GCA_964534375.1 uncultured bacterium
GCGGCGGCTGCGGGAACTGCAATCAAGGGGTCTGCGGCGGGCCGTGCGACGACGGCCAGCCATTCCGAGCGCCCCTCGCGATACGTTTCGCCAAGCAGGTTCCCGAACGCGGCCTCGAGCCGCCAGCCGCATTCGCGCAGCAGCAATTCGACCTCGGGCAGCTCGTAGGCCATCAGGCAGATGCCGTATTCGGCCGCGAGCCGGCCCTTTTCGTCGATGATGAAAATCCGGTGCACCTGCATGCGGCGGTCGGGCAGAAAACGTTTGTCTTCCAGCCACAAGTGCGGGCCGTCGTGGAGAAAACTCTCCTCGCGAATTTCCCAGGTGCGTCCGACGTCGCTGCGCAATTCGCAGCGGGCGACAAACTCGAGCACGAGCAGGCCGTCCGGCGACGTCCAGCGGCGAATCTTGCGCAGCAGCGTCTGCAGCACCGGGGTCGGAAACGAATTCGGCTGCGCGTAGATCATCAACGTCGCGTCGAAACGCCGGGGCGGGAATTCCACCGTGCGGGCGTCGGCCTGAATGAAGGTCGCCGCGACGCCGCGCGCCGCGGCCTGCCGGCGCGCATAGTCGATCACCGCGGGCGCGTAATCGACGCCGACGACCTCGTGCGCCCGCGCCGCCAAATTCATACTGTAAAGGCCGGGGCCGCAGGTGAGGTCGCAGACGCGGGCGGGCCGGCCGAGGGCGTCGTTCAGCGCGCCGTCAAGAAAGGCGCTTTCGGCGGCGATGCGATCGGGCGGGCGGCTGGCCTGCTCGGTGAGCGGATCGAGATGGACGTCGAGAATCCGCGGCGACAGGCGCGGGTGATTCCAGGGGAACTCCTGCCAGCCCTCGGTAAAAGCGGGGGCGTTCTGACGGGCCGCGAGCGTGTCGAAGAAATTTGGTTTGCGCATCAAGCGTTGTCTCCGGGTTCGGGATTCGGGTTCCGGGTTCCGGGTTTCAGGTTCCGGGATTCGAGGCCTGCCTGCCGGAGCCTTGGCGAAGGCTGGTTCGGCATTCCGCTATCCGAAATCCGCAATCCGCAATTTGTCGCCTACTCGCCCCATTCGTTAGGGAACAAGAACCACAACAACGGCCGGCCGGCGTAACCGGAAAGCTCAACGTAGCCGAGGCCGTCGATCGGGGCGCCGCCTTTGACGCCGTCGATGTGGATCAGGCCTTCCCAATAATTCCACATCGGATTGGGCATTTCCTGATCGGGCACTTTGGTCTCGATGTCGACGTCCAGGCCGAGCGAGGGCGCGACGAAGTGCCAGTTTTGCGGATACACGCCGCCGGTCACGGAACTGGTCCAATGATCGAGCGGGGTCGATTGCACATCGGCCTGCGACAGGAGCGTCTGATTGCCGTTGGCGTCCACGTAGGTGCCGGCCGCCATGTCGATCACGCTCGGGTCCGTCTCGCTGCCGCGGAAAACGAAATACATCAGTTCCGTGCCGTCGGAGAATTGCAACGAATACCAATCCCAGCCGAGCAAGACGAAGAGCATGAAATCGCCCCACTGGTGGTCCATCCACGCCTCGCCAGCGACGTCCAGCGTGCGGCCGTCGAACGCGAGCGAACCGGCGACGTTCATCCGCGTGCGCGAGTAATAGAACGAATCGGTGGTCCGCGAACTCATCCGCACCACGCCGTTGCCGCCGTGCTGGGCGGCGCCTTTGTCGTCGACGATAGTCAGATCGAACGACGCGTCCTCGGCCGGCGCCGACAATTGATAGACCGCGTCCGGCCAGCCGGTCGCGCCCGCGTCGCGGCTGTTCAGGCGCAGTTCGTCACCGATGACCTCGGGTTTGTGCAAATCGAACCAGCTCGCGCGCCGGTGGCGACCCGTGCGTTCGTCGGTCACGGCGGTGTTGACCATCCAGGAGTCGATGCCGAAAAGGCTGCCGGCGTAGAAGAACGTGAGTTCGAAGCCGTACAGATTGCCGTCGGCGTCGGTGAGGTTGCCGGTCCAGTACCACCATTCGAAGAGATCCCAGTGCGGCAATTCGTCGGCGGGCAAATCGAGCAGCGTGTCGACGCACTCGCCGAAATTGCAGTACTGCATGCGGCCGCACGGGGGCGCGCCGGTCCAGCGGCCGGCGGCGCATTGCTCGACCGCGGCGGGCGGCACGCAACGGCGTTCGCCGTCGACGCAGGCCGGCGAGGCGTCGTCGTCCGCCGCCGGCGCCGCGGCGCGATCATGCGACGGGCCGGCGCCGCAGGCGAGGAAAACGACGGTCAACGACAGCAGCAGAACCGGGAACAACAAACGAGGCATGGCGCCGTTCCTTTTCTAAGCGGCGCTATTTCAACCTTTCCCGCGCGGCGAAGCAACCCGATAGGGGGGGGAGCGGGGTTCGGGACTCGGGACTCGGGATTCGGGATTCAGAGCCTGCCTACCATAGCCTCGGAGAAGGCAGGTTGCAGGTTCGGCAATCCGCAATCGACAATCCGCAAATTTGCTTGCGGCCCCGGCGCGTTGTGTGGCAACTTGTCGGCTGCGGCCGGGCGTGATAATAAAAACGGCCAAGGTCGATTCCGGCCGCCGTTAGTCAAAGGAGCGAAGATGCGTCGGGTATTTTTGTGGTCGATGTCGGCGATGCTCGGTCTGGCCGTCGTGTTTGCTTTTTCGTGCGGCGGAACCGTCACCCGTTCGCTCATCCAGCCGGCGGACGACGATGCCGCGGCTGACGACGACACCGCCGCGTGCCCGTTCCTCGGCGGCGATTGGTACGTCGACACCTATTGCGATCCGACGCTGATCGGTTCGGCGGTCTTCATCACCCAGTACGCGTGCACCCTGACTACGTACTCGGTCATCGGCAGTTGGACCGGGATGGTCGGCCCCGACGGCTCCGTCTCCGTCACGAACCAGGGCGGCGCGAGCCTCTCGTGTTCCGGACAGTTCAGCAGCGCGAACAACGCGATCTCGCTGTCGTGCACGCCGACGTGCAATATTCTGATGACGGGAAACTGACCGGAACCGACGCGCCCTTATTTTTTCTTCGGCTTGCCTTTCCAATCCAGGTCCAGCAACGATTTGCGCGCCGCGGCGGCGTTCACGGAATGACTCGCCGCGCCGAGCGGCTTGGGCTTCGCGGGCGCTTTTGACTGGACGGCCTTCGCCGCCGGCGTTTTTTTCGCGGACGCGTTCTTCGCGGGCGCTTCTTTTGCAGGCGTTTTTTTCGCCGGCGTCAATTTCGCGGGCGTTATTTTCGGGGTCTTTTTCGGCTGCGGCGCCGGCTGGGGCGCAATGGCTTTCTTGGTCGCACGCCGGACGGTCGGCGCCGGCGGCGCGACGGGCTCGACCGGTTCGGCCGGTTCGGCCGGCGGCGCAACGGCTTCGGCGGGCGCCGCAACGATCTCCACGGGCGGCGCAACCGCTTCCACGGGCGTCGCGATCGGCTCGACCGGCGGCGCGGCGATTGTTTTTTCGAGTCGCTTCAGCGCGTCCTCGATCTGATCGAGTTCGCCGGTAAGATCGCGAATGCGTTTGGCCTGACGGTCGACGACCCACTCGACCTGGTGCTTGCCGCGCAAACTGGGCAAGCCCGCGCTCTCGTATAGTGCGCTGAGTCGGTTGTCGGTGCGTTTCTTCGCATCCATCAGCTTGTTGAAGGTCGCCATGCCCTGCGGCGATTGGATGTACTTCATCACGCGCGAGAGCGCCGCCTTCTGCAAGCGTTTGCCCAGGCTCTTTTCGGCTTCCTTCGCTTTCGGTTTTTCCGCCGGTTTCTCTTTTTCTTCCACGTTGCGCCTCCTCGGGGTTCACCAGTGGTACGACAAGCTGGCGCCGCCGGACAAAACGTACCCGTTCGCGGCCACGGCGTCAAAAGGCTCCGCCGGGTCGACCGTTGATTTTGCAAACCGGATCGGCGTCAGGAAATGGCTCTCGCCGTAGATATCGAACGAAACCTTGCGGTTGAACAAGATGCCGACTCCGGCGGTCACGATGTGCTTGTCGGGATCGACCAGATTGACGTAGCCGCGCTGGGGCGTGTACGGGCTCTGCTCGAAAGCGTAGCCGGCGCGCAACGAGAAGCGCGTGTCCGTCAGCCAGGTGTTGCTCCGAATGGGCGGCAGGCGGCGCTCGACGCCGAGGCGCGGGATGACGATATCGTGCGTAACCGGTTTCGCCACGGACGCCATCGGAAACCGCAAGTTGAGTTGGGTGCTGATGCCGGGAATGCTCACCTGCACCGGCGGCAACGGCCCGATCGTGCCGAGGATGGGCACGGTCAAGGTGCGCAGCCGCGCGGTGATGGTGGTCGGCAAGGTGGAAAGCTGCACGTTGATGTTGTCGACGGTGAAGTGCAGGTTCGGCGACGGAAATTGCGACCAACCCTGCCACGTGGCATCGGCGCTGACCGTCCAGGCGTCGCCGATTTCGGCCGAGCTGCCGAAGGCGATTTCCTGCGGTTTCCAGTGGTCGGCCATGTCGGCGAGCATGCTGACCGGCGCCGACGCGTTGAGCGTCACCAGGCCGCTGAGACCCGACAAGTCGACCGGCACGCGGATGGGCGTCTTGCCCAGCGCCGGCGCCGAGATCGAGACCACGGCCTTGAGCGGGAAGACGCCGGGCAGCAGTTTCCCCAGTTGCGCCAGGTTGATCGTGTAGTTGTCGAGGCTGAGGTCGGCGTTCAGCCGGACTTTGACATCCCACTCGAACGGCCCGCGATAGGTCGCGCCGAAGCGCAGCCACTCGTACGGGCGATAGATCACGCCGGCATAGGGCGAGTAGCTGTACGGGAAATCGAGCGTCAGGTCGGAGTTCACATCGAGCGGCTTGCCCGACTTGCTGTTCGGCGTCACCGACTGCGAGTTGTCGACGGTGATCGGCAGGGTGAACACGCCTTTGCAGTTGGCGAAGACCGAAACGCCGCCGGCGAAACCGAAGCCGGAGACGGGCGTGATCGCGATGCTGGCGTAAGTCACGGCTTGTTTGGCGTTGTCTTCGTACATTATGAAGGACGGCAAGTGGGCGTCGATCGGGTGCAGTTGAATAACCTCGTATGTCGGCAACGAGGCCAGAAGGCCGATCGCGATATGGTCCGTCAAGCGCGAGGTGAAACCGAAGAAAACGGAGTCCTGGCGTTTGATGTCGGTCTCCTGATTCTCGAGATCGTGCAACGCGCGGGCCTGGGCGGCAGTGACGCCCGGCGCCGGCGTCAAATGCAGACGGAGAAACGGCTGGGCCGTCGTCGCGCCGACCGCGAGCGTGCTGCCTTCGGTAAAAATCATGCCGGCCGGGTTGTAGTAGACCGCTGCGTAATCGTCGGCGAGGCCGGTGTACGCCCCGCCCATGCCGATCGCGCGGGGCCCGAAGCCGTACAAATCCAGCGGGCTGGCGAACGCGGCCGGCGCGCCGGCCGCGACCGCCAGGCACAGCGCCACGGATAGCAGCCAGCGCCGGACGCGGGATAAGTCGCGCATGCCTGAATCCAATCACCTGACGATGAGAAAAGCGGCGGAAACTATAAACCATTTTTCGCGAGGACGGCAACTAACGGGAAACTTATTCCTTACCGCCGGTCGAGCGGCGCGCAGCGAACGACGACCAGGACACGGGAGGAATCGACTTGGAATTCGGCCGGCGGGTTGCCGTTATCCTGCAGTTTTTTTTGCGCAATTTGGATGCCGACGCCGAAGCGCTGCACGTATCCCAAAACGCGCATGGCCTCGGCGAGATTGGGGTTGCGGTAGTCGGCAACCCCGGGGCGGCCCAGAGTCTCCGCGGTGACGATGCCGTAGGGCCCGCCGGGACTGTGAATTTCGATGCGGTCGGCAAACCAATAGACGCGCACCGGGGCGTTGGTTTGCTCGTAGGCCCGATGCAAAACAGCGTTGCGCGTGAGTTGCTGCAGGGCCTCCGGCGGATACGAGTACGACCGTTTTTCCGTTTCGCCCGCGCTGAGGTTCACCTGCACGCGATTGTGGGATTCGAGTTTTTCATCCAACCGGCGGATCATCGCGGCCAGGGGGCCGTCAAAGACGGCTTCGTCGATGATCGGGTCCGCCCATTCGACGCCGCCGATTCGCAAGAACTGAACATAGGCCGCCGGGACGTGTTCGCGCGGACTTTTCGCCAACACCAATATTCCCAGGACTGTCGGAATCGGTTCATCGGCGGCGGCGACCATTTTGCAGGCCGCCAGCCGTTGTTCGAAGGTCCGTTCGTTCGCCGCTGGAATTTCCGGCGACAGCGCGCGCGGCAGGTACTCTTCTTCGAAACGCGTGCGGCTCAATTCCTCGAGCCGGCAACTCGGCAGGGGGCGCACATCGAACGGCTGGTCGCCATGGCGGCGCTTCTCGTTGAGGAGCCGTTCGTCCTGCGCCGACGCGACGCCGCGTCGCGGGCCGACGCGAATCCAGATTCTGCCTTTGTATCGCACCGGCGGCGAATCGGCCGGCTGAACCGTGACGACCGCGAGGTCCGCGCCTTTCAATCGCCGTTTTTCCACGACCAACGACGGGATCGGAAGAATCTGACCGTCGGTTTTCATATCGCTCAACGTCAACAGCAAGTCGTCGGTGATCGACAACCCCGAAGGTTGCCCGCCGTCCGCGGCGCCGACAAACAGCACCCCCGGTTTCTTGTGGTCCGGCAAATCGTTGGCGAAGGCGCAGATCGCCTGGCGGCCGCGGTCCGGCGCATCGCCGCTCCAGGATTCCTTTCTCTCGACAAAATCGGCCTCGACGTCGGTCAGGAACTGTTCCAACTCGGCGTCAGAGTACGTCATTTTCGACATGCGGTTCGCCCCCGGTACGGAAATTCTATTGTAGCGCCGAGGCGACGACGGCGCCACCAGGTCTTATTGCCGCGATTGACACGGGCCGCCCGTGCAATACGCTGCATGCACATGCTCAATTTTTTGCGCAGCGATTATTACTGGCTCGATCTTCTTGTCGGCTTCGCCAGCCCGGTCATCTTTTTTGCGCTTCGCCGGCGCGGCGCCGCGGGGCGGCGCGACTGGCGCTTGTTCTGGCTGGGCGCGGCGCTCGGCCTGCTGTGGGAGGTTCCCGTCTTCTTGTTCAGCACGCTTTCGACGACCCCGGTCATCGTCTGGGTCCGCGCGTTGCCGGCGCCGTATCCGATTTTTCTGCTCGCGCACACGTTTTGGGACGGCGCGTTGTTCGTGATCGGCTCATGGGCGCTGGGCTTTTTTTTCGGGGCGCCGATTGCCTCGCGTTTTCGCTGGGCCGAGCTGGCGGCGTTGATCGCGTGGGGCCAGGCGACCTCATTCGCCGTCGAGTTGTCTTCGGTGCTGAACGACGGTTGGGTGTACGTCGCCGGCTATTGGTGGAACCCGACGCTGTTCCGCATCGCCGCGCGCCCAATCACGCTGCTGCCGCAGATTCCGTGGCTCCTGGCGCCGGTCGTGTTTTATCTGGCGGCAATCAAGATAACGGCGGCGAGCGGTGCGCGGCAACTTGATAACGCCGCACGGAACGTTTAACTTTTCGGCGCGGCGGGGAGGCGCCGGTCGGCGCCCGGCCGCGGGAGAAGCGAAGAAATGCTGTTGCCCTTGAGAAGAGCGGTGCTCGTCGCGCTATGCCTGGGCGCGATGACGGCCGGGTGCGCCTCGGTGGGCGCGAACCCGACGCCAGAAGTGGCCGGCTACGATTCGCAGGTCTTCGAAGGCCGGTACGACGCCGTGTATCAAGCGGCCCTTTACGCCGTCAAGGCCGAGGCGTTTGACATTTCCTATTCCGACGAGCCCTCCGGCGTCATCCGCGGCCGGGTCGAGCACGCGACGGTGCTGAGCGACGAACATCAGTGGCCGATGGCCAACCCCTTCCCGACGCCGGGCCGCGACGCCTTGCTGCCGCCGGTGTCAATCATCGATTTGGAATGCACGGTGCGCGAGTTGGGGCCGGGCGTCGTGGAGGTCGATATTGAAATGCAGAAAAACCGCGACCGGCTCGACGACCGTCATAAGTACGAGACGCTTTTCAAAACCATCGCCGGCCGGCTCGCGGCGAAACCGGCAGTGAACAGTGCACAGTGAACAAAGAACAGCGCCAAGGGATGCACCAGTTTCGGCCATAGAGCGGCGTGGCTATCGCCAAAAAACATGGGACTTAGGGATTCTCTGACTTCTGTCTGCTGAGCCTCTTGCATAAATACCGGTTCAATGCGCGACTCGTCGCGCCGACCCCTCCCCGAAAATTTCGGTTCCCGAAATTTTCCGCCCCTCCCCGAGGCGGAGAGGGGCCACGGGGAGGACCCGCAGTCTGTGTCGGGTCAGCAAAAAATCTCGCGTAATCCTCGAATTCCCATTCGCAGTTGCAAAAAGCGATTCTTGCAGGAAGCTCGGAAGGCGAAAGGCGAAAGGCGAAGTTGCGGGCGGTGCGGCGCCTCTTCGAATCCCGGGTCCGCGAAGGCGTCTGCTCGCCCCTCCCTGTGGCGGGGAGGGGCGCGGCCACGCCGCGCGTGGCCGGGGGAGAGGTCCATTTGAAATGCCGATTATCGAATTACCATTCTTGCAAGTGGCTCTTCTGACTTCTGACTTCTGACTTCTTCCGGCTACTTCTCTTTAAGCAATTCGACCGCGCGTTCGATCCCGCCGAGCGTCAGATCGACCATGGGGAAGATCTCGCGGACCAGGTTGATGGTGTACGTGCCGAGCGTGTAGTCCCAGCGCGATTCGTGGATCGGGTTGATCCACACGTGGCGCGGAAATCGCGCCGCGAGGTCGTTGAGGCAGTCGATGCCGGCGCGGCGATGCGGATTGTCGAATTCGATGCCGCCGTGCGCGTGCATCAACTCGTAGGGCGACATGCTGGCGTCGCCCAGGATGATGATCCGCGTGTCCGGCTCGCCGCGGATGAGATCCGCCAGCGGCACGGGTTTGCGCCAGCGTTCGTCATCCTCCCACACGGTGTCGTAAATGCAGTTGTGGAAGAAAAACGTGCGCAGGCTCTTGAACGAATCGCGCGCGTGCAGGAACAGCGCCCGCGTGCGTTCGATGTACGGCGTCATCGACCAGCCGCCGTTGTCGATGAACAAATGCACCGCGAGCTTGTCGCGCAACCGGCGGTCGAACACGAGCGAAATCTCGCCGCCCTGTCGCACCGTCTCGTCGATCGACTTCTCCACGTTGAGCCGGTCTTTCGGCCCAACCGGCGCGAGGTGGCGCAACGCACGCAGGGCCTCGCCGAGCTGCTCGGCCGTGAGCGGCGTGTCGGCCGCGTAGTCGATGAAGCGCCGATCAAGCGCGACCTTGATGGCGCTGAGCCCGCCGCCCTGGCCGCCGACGCGCATCCCGCCCGGATGCCGGCCGCCGTGGCCGACCGGGCTGCGGCCGCCGGTGCCGATCCATTTGTCGCCGCCGTCGTGGCGCTCGGTCTGTTCGCGCAAGCGGTCGAGAAAGTAGCGGAGCAATTCATCGGGCGTCATCGCCTTGAGGCGCTCCAATTCGTCGTCGTCCAGGTGTTCGTAGGCGCGGGGATTTTGCAGCCACTCCTGCAGCAGCTGTTGCAGGTCCTGCTCCAGCGAGCGCGAAAACTGCTCGTCGATTTCCTTGCCCTGAAAATAGTTGGCGAAAATCTGGTCGTAGAGATCGAAGTGCCGCTCGCGTTTGATGAGCAGCGAACGCGCGACGACGTAAAAATCGTCCAGGCTGACGATCAAGCCCTCGGCAAGCGCCCGTTGCAGCCGCAGAAAGGCCGTCGGGCTGACCGGCAAGCCGAAATCCCGCAACCGATAAAAAAAGGTCTCGAACACCTGCGCCTCCCGAGGCGTCAACCGCCGCCACTAACAATATGAGTCACGGCGCGCGGTTTATCCACTCGCGGCCCGGCCCGCCGTCATTGGCCGTCGCGGCGATCCTGGATGATCTGTTGGCCGCGCTTGTACAGCTTTTCGGCGCAATCGAGCGCGAGGTAGAAAAGCGCGTTGTTCAACGCTTCTTCGATCGGGCTGGCGTGAATCGGCGCGCTCATGACGCCGGCGATCTTGGCGGGGCCGCCGTCGCGGGGCTGAAGCTCCACGGGCGCGGTCCGCCGCCGTCCGGGCCGGCCTTCGCCCGACAGCAGCAAGCCGCGTTCTTTCTGGCGCGCCGGATCGCGGACCGCGACGTCGAGGCTCAAGGTGACGTGCAAGCCTTCGGAATCGCTCTGCAGATCGAAGTACGGGTTTGCCGGCGTGAGGATGAGGTCGTAGCCGGCGGCAGGCGGGGCGTCCAGCAAATCGGCCTGCACCGCGATCAGCCGCGCCGCCTCCACCATGCCTTGCAACGCCGACTCCGCCAGCTTCTGACCGAGGAGTTCCTTTTCCGCCAACCGCGTGGGAAACGCCTGCATCGCACCGGTGCGCACCACCGCGATGCGCAGCGGCAGCCGCGGGAAATCGGGCGGCACATCGGAAACGATGAACGGGCGCCCGGCGATCCGCAACGGGGACGAGCAACCGGCCGCGACGAGCGCGGACGCGAGCAACAGGAAGAGGAACTTCCGGCAAAACATGGCGCGATAATATTTTTTCGCCGCCCGGCTGACAAGGCCGGAATTCGCGCCGAAAAACGAGGCGAGTGGGCGCGGACCCGGCGCCGCATCAGGCTTTTTGAGTGCAAGATTACGGGAAATCCTGATTCCGGCTCAGGGCGGTTTTCGGCAAATTCGCGGTCGACCGATACATTATTTCACGGTCGCTCCACGGCGGCGGCGACGTTATTGCGGAGACCACAGCATGCGCAGGCGCATCGGAACCAGGCAGCGAGCCGCCTTGTTGACGGCGCTGCTGGCGACCGTCGCCGCGTTGGGCCTGTTCCGCGCCGGCGCAGCCGCGACCGATTCCGCCCCGCCGCCGACGCTTCGCGAAACCGGCCTGTACGCGAACTTCGCCGCGCTGACGATCGACCCGCACAACCTGCCCTATGCGCCTCAATACCCATTGTGGTCGGATGGCGCAACCAAGCGGCGGTGGATCCATTTGCCTCCGGGGAAGACGATCGACGCTTCCGATCCGGATGTCTGGCTCTTCCCGGCCGGCACGAAGCTCTGGAAAGAGTTCTCGTTCCACGGCCGGCCGGTCGAAACGCGCCTGCTGGAGTCGCTGGGCGAAGGCGTTTGGCGATTCGCGTCGTACGTCTGGAACGCCGATCAAACCGACGCCGTCCTCGCGCCCGCCGCGGGGATTCGCAACATCGTCGAGATCGAGCCGGGCATCCGGCACAACATTCCGGCGGTGTTCGACTGCAAGGCCTGCCATTCCAGCCGCAAGGACGAAGCGCTGGGGTTCAGCGCGCTGCAACTCTCGCCGGATCGCGATCCCCGTGCGCCGCACGCCGAGGCGCCGCCCGCGGGCGCGGTCAATCTCAACACGCTGATTGAACACCATCTCCTCCGCGGCTTTCCGGCCGCTTTGGCGCGGCGGCCGTTGCGCATCAACGCGCCGACGCCGACGGACCGCGCGGCGCTCGGCTACCTGCACGCGAATTGCGGCAACTGCCACAATCCGGGCGGTGCGGCGGAGGTGCTGAACTTGCAGTTGCGGCATCTCGTAGCGCCGGGGGCGACCGGCGAGCCGGCGCTCGCGACCGGCGTCAACAAGTCGGGCGAATTCGCGATTCCGGGCGCGCCGCCGGGCGAAACGCGGTTCATCCGTCCGGGCGATCCGGCGCACAGCTCGGTCTTGTACCGCATGGCGACGCGGAATCCGCTGGAACAAATGCCGGCGCTCGGCACGAAGATCGCTGACGCGGAAGCGGTGCAGTTGATTCGACGCTGGATTCAAGAGGACTTGCCCACGGAGCAATCCGCGGGCGCTGCGAAACCATAGTTGAACAAAGGAGGAACCGTGAAAATGAAGACGACGAAGTTCAGCCTGTTTGCATTCTGTGTTCTGGCGCTCGCGGCCGGGTTGCTGTTGACGGCCGCGGCGACCCCGCAGACCGACATGGTCAAACGCGGGGAATACCTGGTCAAGGCGATGGGCTGCGGCGATTGCCACACGCCGATGAAAAGCGACGAAAAGGGGATGGGGCCGGACATGACGCGGATGCTTTCAGGGCACCCCGCGTCGCTGGTGATGCCGCCGGCGCCGAAGCTGCCCGAGGGCCCGTGGCTGGGCAGTTATTCGGCCACGTTTACGGCGTGGGCCGGCCCCTGGGGCGTCAGTTACAGCGCAAACATTACGTCGGACAAGGAAACCGGCATCGGCAAGTGGACCGACAAGATGTTCGTCGAAACGATTCGCGCCGGCCGGATCATGGGCAAAGGGCGCGAGCTGCTGCCGCCGATGCCGTTTGAAGATTTCCAGAATATGACCGATGACGATCTCAAGGCGATGTTCTTGTACCTGCTGACGACGCCGGCCTTGCGCAACAAGGTTCCCGAGCCGCTGCTGCTCATGCCTCCGGCCTCGCCGATGCCGCCCGCGTCGCCGATGCCGGCGCATTAATCGACGTTTTCACGCACGACCGGGCGGCCGGAAAACATTTTGCGGATGCGGAGGGGCGCGACGGATGGATTCAGCAACCTGACATGGACACCGACTCCGACCGGCATAGGAACGCTCCTCGCACTATCCGGCAACCTTGACAGCCCGGAAAGGCGCGTGTTATCCGTCCAACAACTTTTCGCAAGGGAGAGACGAATGCGGCAAATCGCGAAAATCGCGTTGATCGCAATGGCCGTGTCGGTTCTGACGGCGACGGCGGCGTTCGCGGAGTTGGCGGCGAACCAGCCGGCGAAGCCGGCCGGCAACGCGTCGGAGGTGACGGAGCACTTCTGGGACGTGGGCCTGGACATTGGTCTGCCCGTATACAGCGCGATGCAATTGGGCACGCTGAACACGCCGCAGGGCAAAGTGAATATGACCGGCACGGGCACGGCCAGTTTCCCGTATCTCGGCGCACACTTTTCCTTGTTTCCGTCGCCCTCGTGGTTTGTTCAGTTCGGCCTGGGGTGGATTCATCAGACCGGCACGGCGAAATTCACGACCGACGTGGCGAACCTGAAGCAGAACTGGAACGATGTGAATTTCGATTGGGGCATGAACGTCTTCCGCCTCGACGCCGGCATATTCAAGATCCTCGGCAGTTCGCAAATGGTGCGGCCCAAAATCGGCATCGGTCTGGGCGGCGATTACCTCAGCTTTTTCGATGAAGCCCATGCGAATAAGACATGGTCCGGGTGGACCCTCTTTCCGTACGTCCTGCTGGGGCTCGATGTCCAGGTCTACTCCCGCAAGAACATCGGCACATTTTTGGTGGGCGCCGACCTGCGCGCCGACGTCGTTTATACCCTTTCGGCGTTGCACTCCACGGTGGCGGGCGACTCCGACACGCTCACTTTCCTCTGGATCCCGCTTTCGGTATATGTGACGGCCGGCTGGCGCTTCTAGACCCTCGCAACACGGGCGGCAAACACCATGACCCCCAAACAAGAGCCCCCGCCGATCGAACCGGGCGAACCCGCCGCTCCGCCGGCGACCGCCCCGCGCCGCCGCTGGCCCGGCAACGAACGCGTCGAAGTGATCGTCGGCATCGCCATCGGCCTGATGATCATCATCGTCTGGGTGTGGACCTGCCGCGGCTGAGATTCGGGGCTCGGGATTCGGGATTCGGGGTCGGAAGGCTGGGAAGCCGAGAGAGCGGAACGGCCGCAGCCTTCCAGTCTCCCAGCCTCCCAGCCTTTCAGTCTATTCGAGCACGAAAATATTCTTCTCGCAGCACATGTCGCGCAGAACTTTCGGCCACACCGTGACGCTGACTTCGCCCAGGTGCGCTTTTTTCAGCAGTTGCATGTAGGTGCGGCTCTGGCCGATGCCGCCGCCGATGCTGAGCGGCAGTTCATCGTTCACGATCGCCTGGTGATACGGCATTTTCAAGAAGTCGAGCTGGCCGGTGCGCTCGAGCTGGTCGCGGAGCGTCGCGGCGTTGACGCGAATGCCCATCGACGAAAGTTCGTGCCGGCGATGCGTCACCGGGTTCCAGACGAGGATGTCGCCGTTCAAGCCGTGCATCGGCCGGCCGGCGGCGGAAACCGTCGGGGTGACCCAGTCGTCGTAGTCGGCGGCGCGCATTTCGTGCGGATAACCGTCGGCGAGGGTCCAACCGATGCCGATGATGAAGACGGCGGGGTATTTCTGCAAAATCGCCGTCTCGCGCTGCTTGCGCGGCAAGTCGGGATACATCTCGAGAATTTCTTCGGCGTGCAGGAACACCAGCTCGTCGGGCAAATTGGGATATTTCTTCGAGGCCAGTTTCGGGAACATCTTGAGTGCGTGCCGCTCGGCGCCCTTGAGCACCTTCCAAATCTTGCGGACGACGTCCTTCAAGAAATCGAGGTTGCGCTGCTTCTTGGTGATCGCCAGTTCCCAGTCCCACTGGTCGACGTAAACGCTGTGGTCGTGATCGAGGAAATAATCTTTGCGCACGGCGCGCATGTCCGTGCACAGTCCCTGCCCCGGCTTCATGCCGAACTGCTTGAGCGCGACGCGTTTCCATTTCGTCGCGGCCTGGACGATCTGCGCCTCAATCGGATGCACGTTGCGATCGTTGTTGATGTGGAACTGGATCGGGCCGCGCGAGCCGTCGCGATCGAGATAGTCGTTCACGCCGCTCTCCGAATCGACGATCAGCGGCACGGTCACCATCATCAGGCCGAGTTCTTTGCACAGGTTCTTCTCGATGTACTGCTTGACCGCAAACAGCGCTTGCTGCGTCTCCTGGCGGTTCAGCCGCGACTTGTAGTCGGCCGGGAGAATCGCTTCCAACTCGTTGTAGTCGCCGATGCCGGGCCCGGCGAGATCCGCACGTTTGTCAGCCATGATTTTCACCTCGTGTTGATGATTCGACGAAAAACGGGAACGCCGCTGTCGGCTGTTCCGGGAAGGCCATCGACATGCGCCACCCTCGTGGTTCGGGGCCGGAGCTTAACACGACGGGCTAAACAGTCAACTCAGGGGGGCGGGATTATTCCCGGAAGCGGCCGGTCATGATCAACTCGCCCTCTTCGAGCGTCGACGACACGGACAACGGCAGCTTTCTGAACAACCCGATCATGGGCGTGTTTTCCGGCGCGATATACGCGACGAAGCCGCCGATGCCGTTCTCGCGGGCCGCGTCCGCCAATCGCAGCAGGATTTTCTTGGCGAGGCCCTTGCCCTGCCACTCTTTCAAAACCGTAAACGCGACTTCCGCCAGGTCTCTCCCCGGCTCCAACATATAACCGCCGAGCCCCACGATTTTACCGAACCCGGCTTCTTCGGCGACCGCAACGACGGAGAGGTTGCGGATATAGTCGACCTGGAAGACGGTTTCCATCTCGTCGCGATGGAAGAACTTTTTGCGGGTGAAAAAGCGGAGCAGGATGTCCTGTTTGTCCATGTTGTAAAAATGTTCCTGAACCAGCCGGTCGTCGGAGGTCTTGATCGGCCGGATCGTCACCGGGCGGCCGTCGATCGCCAGCGTCTCTTCCATTCCCGCGGGATACACGCCAAACAGCGATTCTTTCAGTGTTCGCTCTTTGCCGATCAATCCCCGTTCTCGCGCTTTTTCGAAGAGGGATTCCCGCGCGTCCGGGTGCGCGAGGCTGATCATCGCCATCGCCCGTTCCTGAATGTTCTTGCCGAAGAGGTTCACCGCGCCGAACTCGCTCACCACGTGACTGACGTCGCTCGGGGGGATCACCACCGCGCCGATGTCCAGCTCGGGCACGATCCGGCTGGCGCGGCCGTCGGCGCCCACGGCCGGAATGATGATAATCGATTTTCCTTCGGGGCAGAGCGACGCCCCGCGCACGAAATCGATCATCCCGGTCACGCCGACATAATGATTTTGCGGCAGCGCATCCGCGGCGACCTGCCCTTTCAGATCCATCTCCGTCGCGAATTGGATCGAGACCATGCGATTGCACTGCGCGATGATTCGCGGGTGATTCACGTAATCGGAAGGGTGAAACTCGACCGCCGGATTGCCGCGGATCGATTCGTACAAGCGGTCGCTGCCGATCGCGCAGGCGGCGATCAGCTTCCGTTCGTCGATTCCTTTCCGGCGGTTGGTGACGACGCCTTTTTGCACGAGCGACATCACGGGGTCGGTCAGAAACATCGTGTGTACGCCGAGGTCGCTCTTGCCCTCCAGCGCGCGAGCGATCGCCTGCGCCGCAATGCCCGGACCGAGGTGGATCGTCGAGCCGTCATCCACCAGATTCGCGGCCATCTTCGCGATCGCCTCGGCGGCCGGATATTCGGGCAGGTCGAATACAGTCAGCAGATCCTCTTCCTTCTCCACAATCGCCTGCGCCTGGCTTACGTGAACGAAACCCTGCCCGGCAACCACCGGCATCTTGGGATTGACCTGCACGATGACGAAATCCGCCGACAGCGCCGCGGCCAGCGTGATATCCACGGAAATGCCGAGATTCATGTAACCGAAATCATCCGGCGGCGACGCCTGGATCAAGGCGTAGTGAAGCGGCAGCAATTTCTGGCGAAACAGCGCCGGCACGGCGAACAGATTGATCGGCGTAAGAAAACGTTTGTTGGCGGACAGGCTCCGCACATTTCCGGAGCCCTGATAGATCGACCGGATATTGAAGCGCCGGCCGCCGCTTTCTTCGGCCATCAACGCGGCGATCGAGCTTTCCAGATTCAGCAAACGCACCAGCTCCAGATCGGAAACGCGCAGATCCTGATCCAACAGGACGTTGGTCAGGTATTGCGGCTCGCCGCACGACGACCCGATGAAAACCCGCTTGCCCGAGGCGATTTTCAAAATCGCCTCTTCGGCCGTGCAAAGCTTGCTCCGATAGTCGTCCAACCAGGCCGGCGCCCCCACGATCAAACGCCTTGTCCGGGAAGCGCGCGGCCCACCGCGGCCAACGCTTGCTCCTCGTTCGGCAAGATTTGCAGAATCGTCATAAAGCCGGCGATCTCGATGACCTCCCGGACATATTCCTGCAAACCGCACAGGGCGAGCGACCCATTCGCGCTCTTCATTTTCTTAGCGGCGAAAATTAACACGCGCAGGCCCGCGCTGCTGATGTACTCCAGCTCGGCGAAATTCAGAATCAGCCCGATCGTCCCCTCCCCGAAACAGGCGGTCAGACGTTTCTCGAGTTCGGGCGAGGTCGCCGCATCCAACCGGCCGGTGACGTTCACGCTGATAGTCCGCGGTCCCTTTTGTTCGATTTTGATTTCCATCGCCTGCTCCTTTCGGCCGGTGGGTTCGTGAAAGCCGGCTACGCCTTGGCCCGCTTGGTCATAGTGAAGATATTTTTTCCGTTCGATCGCTTGTAGCCGACGTCGTCCATCATTTTCCGGGTCAAATACACGCCGAGTCCGCCGACCCGCCGCTCGTCCAGCGGCGCATGCACGTCCGCCGCCGCGACATCGAGCGGATTGAACGGCCGGCCGTCGTCTTCCACTCGGATGTGCAATTCCCCGCCGGGGCCAGTCGCCAGGCGCACGTCGATGAAATGCTCCGCGCCGTCGGCGAAACCGTAGCGAATGATATTGCTCAAAATTTCTTCGAGGGCCAGCGTCGCCGCCGTTGTCACGTCTTTCGACAAGCCGCGTTCCCGCCCGAAGGCGCTCAGCAAGTCGTGCAGTTTCTCGGTTTCGTCCAGACGATTCGCGAAGCGGAGCGCGACATCCGCTCGCGCGCGACCCGTGAAAGTCAGCGCCAGCGCCGTGATGTCGTCGCTTTGCTCGGCGCCGCCGGTGAACCGCCGCACCTCTTCGAACGAGCCGGCGATGATGTCCGCCGGCGACGAACGCGCCAGCTTCCCGAGCGCCGCTTCCAGCCGGCCGGCGGCGTACATCTCTTGCTGGACGTCGGTCGCCTCGGTGATGCCGTCCGTATAGAGAAAGAGCGAGTCGCCGGCGCGCAGGCGGATCGTCCGCGTCGCGTAGGTCGCGCCGGCCAGCACCCCCAGCGCGATCTGCGGCTCGCTTTTCTGCACGGCAACGGCGCCGTCGCGGGTCAGCAGATACGGCCGGTTGTGGCCGGCATTGGCATATTGGATTTCGCCCGTGTCGACGTTCAGCAAGCCGTAAATCACCGTGACGAACATCTGCATTTCGTTTTCGCGCAGCAAGAGCGCGTTGACGTGGCTAAGGCAATCGCCGGGCGAAGAGCCGCCGCGGGCGACCGCCGCCAACAACGTGCGACAGATGGCCATGAACAGCGCGGCGGGGACGCCCTTGCCCGAAACGTCGCCGATGACGAAACCGATCCGGTCGTCGCCGAGCGGAAAGAAATCGTAAAAATCGCCGCCGACCTCCCGGGCCGGGACGGAATGGGCGAAAATCTCGAAGCCCGTGGCCGTCGAAAAAGTTTGAAAGTCGCGGGGCAAGATGGATTGTTGGATGCGGAAGGCGACATCCAGTTCGCTGGCAATTCGCTCCCTCTCGGCCGTGGATTTCTGGAGCGCCGCCATATGATAACGCAGATCGTGAACCATCTTGTTGAACGCGAGCGTCAACTCGGCCACTTCGTCGGCGGACCGCGCCGGCGGAAGCTGGAAATCGAGATCGCCGCCGGCGACCTTGCGCGCCGCCGTCGCCAAGTCGACGATCGGCCGCGCGATCGATCGCGAAACCAACGCCACGATCAACAGCAACGTCAGCAGCCCGGCCAGGCCCAATCGGACGGCGGTTCCCTCGAACGCGTACACGCGGGACATGACCTCCAGGAACGGGTAGACGATCGCGAGCGACAAATTCGCCGAACGAATCGGATAGTAGACGATCCACGAGCGTTTCCGATGGAGCGGGTCGCTGCGGTCGATGAACCCGGACGCGGCCGACGTCATGCGCTCGGCCAACTCGGGAGCGAGTTCTCCCAGCCGCTGCCGCATGATCAGCGACGCGTCGGGGTAGGAAATGAAACTCCCGTTCTTGCTGACAATGAACGCATATCCGGTTTGCAGGACGCGGATCCCGTTGACTTCCCGCGCGAGGTCGGCGAGGCAGATGTCGACCGTCGCCACGCCGATCAGCCGCCCGGCGCGGAAAATCGGCGCCGAGTACGTAATCATGATCGTCTCGCCGCCGCCGGTGTCGAAATACGGTTCGCTCCAGGCCGGCTTTCCCGTCTGCTTCGGAATCTTGTACCAGTCCCAGGCGAAATAATTGTACTGCTCGGTCCCAAGCTGGACGAAAACGAGTTCGCGGCCTTTGGCGTAAAAGTAGGGGGCGAACAAAGCGCGGCCCGGTGCGAACGCCTCGGGCTCGAAGGCGATGCAGGTCCCATAAATTTCGGGATTGTTTTGAATCACGCCCTTCATATATTCCGTCAGTTCGCTTTCGTCGTAGAACGGGTGCACCGACATGTGGAGGGCGATCATCCCCGCGATTTTTTCCGCCTGGCCGAAGCGGCCATCGTATTTTTCCGTGTAGAATTGGGCGAGATTCTTCGATTCGTTCTCGATGCCGCGAATCACTTCCTGCTTGCTGTAATAGGAGCCGGCCCACAACACGCCCAGGAACAGGATCATGGTGCTGCCCCAGATCCGGATCAGCATTTTCGTGCCCAGGGTGCGTTTCATCGGTCACCAAATCGCGTCAAGTTCGCGATCAATGGTCGAAGTGCAGGTGAACCCGGCATCGTCGCCTTCGTTCTTTACCTCGACGCGATCCGCGTATTGGCGGATCAAAAATGACGAGAGCTTCGTCACGGCGCCGTCGTCCTCGAGCAGCGTCAGGGGATCGGGCCGTCCCCCAGCCAGAAAAAGGGGTTGCCCATTGTATAGCACGAACACGTCCAAATCGAACTCGTCGAATAGGCCGTCACGGAAATTCGGCCTGTCGATCCGCCGGCGGAGAATATTGTTTCCACCGTCTCGCCCAGCGCGACGGTCGCCCGTTGCACGATATCGCGCCGCGCGCCCCACGCCGCGCCGCGGGCGGATAGAAAATCGGCCGCCTTTTTCGAAAAGTTCGGTTCGCGCGAGAGCAGCGCCTCGAAAAAGCCCGCCAGGATCGTCATGCCGTACACCAACGGCAGGCCGCCGAGTTGCGCCGCCTGAATCGAGACCGGCACGAACGAAGGGTCCGTCGACTCCGGGCAGAGGCGCCCCGAGCCGATGAAGCGATTTCGCAGGGCCTGAAAAATCGTGCCGACGCCGCCGGCCAGCATCGAAAGGCTGATCAGCCGCTGCGCCGCCTCCGGTGAAGCCCCGGCCGCGTGCGCCACCAGCACCGGAAACATCAGCCCGACGGACATCAGAAAAACGTGCGGCAATCCCAAGAGCAGCGTCATCGCCAACGGCGGACGTTCGTCGACCCCAACGACGAGATTTTCGGGCTTTTTCGGGGGTTTCCTTGCGGCGGCCCCGGACGTTGAGACCGCTTGGGCGGCGCCGGCATCTGAGTTCTTCAATTAGCCTTCCTTGGATAACCAATTTTGCAAAAAGCGCGGGAGGTGTCAACGGAAACCGTCGGCCCGGCGCGTGGCGCCAACCGCGCGACGCAGGCCGGTGCGGCCCGATCCTGGCCCTCTTACGATGGGCAGCGCGACCCGTTATAATGCGGCGGTGCAAGCCGTTTGGCGAGGATTCGATCGTTGTATGAGATTTGAGCGCACGTTGCCTCGCGACGTGCGACGCCTGCGTTATCGGCCTCCGGAGGCTTGATGGAAGACAAAGCGACCGGCGCACTCGACCGCAAAGAGGTCATCGCACAAGCCAGGACCGGACGGCTGGAAGGCGCCAGTTTGGCCAATATCAAATTGGCCAAAGCCGATCTTTCCGCAGGGAACTTGCGGAAGATCCAGGCGGCCGGGGTCAATTTCCGCAGGGCCGTGTTCCGTGGGGCCGACCTGTCGGGCGCAAACCTCGCCGGCGCCGACTTGCAAGAGGCGGACTTCACCGGCGCCGATCTGTCGGGCGCGATCCTCACCGACGCCAAGGTCAATCAAGCCAATTTCACTGGCGCCAAACTGGTCGGGGCCCAGGCCGGCAAGGCCGTGTTCGACAAAGCCGTTTTTCGCAACGCCGACCTCGCCGACGCCGATTTGTCCGGGGCCTTGTTGCGCACGTGCCGGATCGAGGCGAGTTCGCTCGTGCGGGCCAGGTTGGTCGACGCGGACGCCGCCGAATCGACCGTCGCCGACGTCGACCTGAGCGGCGCCGATGCACGGGAAGCAACGTTTCGCGAATGCCGCTTCGAGCGCGTCAAGGCGGCGGACTTGTCCGGACCGCGCGCCGATTTTTCCTTCGCCGAACTCAAAACCGTTGATTTTTCGCACGCCCATCTGCCCAACGCCCGATTCTTCGGCGCGATCCTGAAAAACGTCGATTTCAACGGCGCGACCCTGACCGAGACGCTCTTCAAACGTTCGCAGCACCGGGCCGTGAATTTTCAAAACGCCGACCTGAAAAACGCCCTGCTGAAAGGCGTGTACGGCTTCCGCGAGAAGGATCTGCTGGCCTTGCAAGAACAAGGCGCGCTGATCGATCTGTTTTTGTTCCGCCGCTTCTTGCGTTTGTTGTGGCGAAGTCTGTTGGTGAAAATCGTCGTCGGCGCCGCCCTGGCCGCGACGGTCTTCGCCGCGTATCGCTTTTTCACCAATCCCTATAACTGGTCGTACGAGGCCCTTCGCGACCGGGCGCAAAAGCTCTACCAAAAAGGCGATTACGCGCGGGGCGAGCAGATCGACCGCGTGATCATTCAAAAGTATGCGCGCGACCGCAACCACGTCGCCGACGCGCGGCTGGCGATCGCCGACAGTTACCGCGCCCGGCGCCAATTCGACACGGCCCTGACGCTGTATCAGGAAATCGCGGCCACGTACGAAGGCGATCGCGAGGCGTCGCGGGCGCTGGAATCCATGGCCGCCGTTTACCAACAGACCGAGCAAACCGAAAAAGCCCGCGCGGCGCTCGAGCGACTGCGCGAGACCGAAGCCGGCAACCCCGATGCGGAAGCGAACGCCGAATTCGGCCTCGCCGAGTTGCTGAAAAAAGAACGGCGCAACGAGGAGGCGCTCGCCAAGTATCAGGCCATTTTCGAAAAATTCCGTTTCGATCCGGTCGCCGGCGATCGCGCGCTGCTCGAAACGATCGGCCTGCTTTGCCAATTCGATCGCCTCGACGAGGCGGAAGCCGCCCTCGCGCGCCTGGAAAATTACGACGCCAGTCCGACCGGGCAGGCGACCCGCGTGCGCGGCGCCATGTTGATTGCCGAATTGCTGCACCGGCGCGGCGACCTCGCCGAGGCGGAGAAGCGCTACCGGGCGATCTTCGACGCGTACAAGGATTTCCAAAAATCGCGCGACGCCGGCACGAGATTGGTCGAAATTTACCAAGGGCAAGGGCGGATCGAGGAGGCGGACGCGCAACTCGTCGAGATGCTGAAGCGCGCGACCGGCGACGACGCCCGCGAGGACCTGGTGCTGGCGCAAGCCCGGCTGTTCGCCGCCACCAAACGTCCCGACAAGGCGATCGCGCTGCTGGCCGCGAAACTGCCCGCGTTCAAGGATCGCGGCCGCTTGTTCGACGGCGAGTTGTCGCTGCTGCAAATGCAGTCGGAGAAAGGCGACCTGTCCGCGACGGAGAAGACGTACGACGCGCTCGTCGGCAAATTCAGCGGCGACGCCGATCGCCTCATGGAAACCAAAGCTGCGATGAGCCGGATCTACGCCGCCAAAGGCCAGGCCGAAAAGGCGCAGGCCCTCCTGCGCGACATCATCGCCCATGCGGCGCGCCCGGAGCAGGCCGCCGCCGCCAAGCTCGAGTTGGCGGACCAATACCACCACGACGGCGCGCGCGATAAAGCCGAGCATCTGTACCGCGAATTATATGACGCCAGGTCGACCGATGCCGGGGCCGCCTTGCTGGCCGGTCTGGCGTTGGTGGAAGACCAGACGGCGCAGAAAAAGTACGCGGAGGCCGAAGCCCAACTCGCGGAGATGGAGACGCGCTGGCCCGCCGGCAACCCCGACCATTCCCTGATCCTGCTGCGGCGGATCAGCGTGCTGCAACGCGCCGGAAAATACGACGAGGCCATCGCTCGCTTGTTGCAATTGGCGCCGCAACTGACCGAGGCCGATAAGCGGCGCGATGCGAACTTTCTCTTGTTGTCGCTCTACATCGCCGCGAAAAATCCCGCGGGCGCCGAGCAGACCTGGGCGCGCATCCACGCCGAGTCCGCCGCGCCCGCCGATGCCGCCCTGCGCGCCGATACGATGATGGCGCAGTTCTACTCGGCGCTGGGCCTTCACGACAAGGCCGAGGCGCTGTACCGCGACGTCGTCGCCAAGTCGCCCGATTCGGCAATCGCGATGCAGGCGCAACTCGACCTCGCCGGTCAATGCCGGCAGGCGGGCGACGTCGGCCGCGCGGAGCAAATTTATCGCGACATCATTACCCAGGCGATCGATCCGATCGTGGCGCTTTCGGCGGGAACCACGCTCGCGGACTTGCTGGCCGAGCAGCGCTCGTTCGACGAAGCGCAACAGATCCTCGAGACGTTGCGCCTGAAATGGGTCGCCGACGACGCCCATCGCGACGACCTGACGGTGCGCGAGGTCCGGGTGTATCAGCGGGCCGGCAAGCCCGAGGCCGCCGCGGCCCTGCTCGAACGCGAATTGCCGAATTTTCGCGATCCCCGGCGAACAGCCGACGCCATCTGCCTGTTGCTCGACATCTTCGTCGCCGTCGGCGACGTCAAGCGGGCCGAAGACAGCTACCAGGTCGCGGCAAAAATGTTGAGCGGCCGTCCCGACCAACTCGCGCTCGCCAAGTTCCAACTCGGCCGGTTTTACGCGAGCAAGGACCTGGCCGAGAAGGCGATGGCGACCTTCTCCGAGGTGATCGCCCAACATGCGCCGGACGAAATCGAGGCGCGCGCCAAAACCGAATTGGCCGCCCTGCACTATCGGCGCGGCGAACTGGCCGACGCCGAGAAGATCGACCGCGAACTCGCGGACACCTTGCGCGATCCGGTGCACGCCTTCGCCGCCGCGGGCGCCGTCGCCGACATTCTGGCCGATGAGGGCAAATTCGGCGAAGCGGACAAACAACTCGAGGCGATGCTGAAGAAATTCGGCGCGCGGACGGATCTGCGCGCGCAGGTTTTCTTCCGCCGGGTGCAATTCTATCGGCGCCAGGGCCGGAACGCCGAGGCGATCGCCACCCTGCGCCAAGGCATCTCCTTGTTGGACGATCCACGCAAGGTCGCCGACGCCAACGTCATGCTCATGGAGTTATGCGGCGCCCAAGGCGACATCAAAGCCGCCGAAGAAGCCTTCAACCAGGTCGCCAACACCGCGGGCGACGACCCGGGTCGCCTCCGGCGTCTGAAGTTGTTGCTCGCGCGCATGTACGTGGAACACCAGCAACCCGCCAAAGGGGTGGCGCTGTACAAGGAGCTGTATGAACGGCCGCCGCACGATGAGGTCGCGGCGCAGGCCAGGCTCAGCCTAGCCGCCGAATTCCGTCGGCGCGGCGACTTGGCGGCGGCGGAAAAGCTGCTGCGCGAGTTGCTCGCGGATAAGAACACCGGTTCCCTGACCGTCGCCGCGGGCGGCGTGCTCGCGGATATGTTGACGGAGAGCCGGCGCCTCGACGACGCCGATGCCGTGCTCGTCGATCTGCTGAAGCGGCCTGGCGTCACGCCCAATGACCGGGCGGACATCGTCTTGTGGCGCGCCCGTTTGTTCCAGCGGCGAGAAAAAGACCAGGCCGCGGTCGCCCTGGTCAACGAAGAGCTCCCGCGGATCGCCGACGCCAAAAAAAAGGCCGACGCGTACGGCTTCCTGATGGACATCTACCGCCGTCGCGACGACCTGCCGACCCTCGAGACGCTGTACCGGGCGGCCGCCAAGGATTTGGCCGGCGACGTCGCCCTGCTGTCGTCCATCAAGATCTTCTTCGGCCAGGTCTGCGTGAGCAAAGAGTTGTTCGCCAAAGCGTTGCCGCTGTTCGAAGAGGTCGCGACGCAGAATCCGCACAACGAAAACGGCCTTACGGCCCGCCTGGAAATCGCCGGCCTGCAACGGAAAATGGGCGATTCGGCAAAAGCCGAGCAAACCTATCGGGAACTGCTCGACGAGCCGGGCAGCCCGTCGGCGTCGTTCGCCGCGGGATTGCTTTATTATGACATTCTCCGCGACGGGAAACGTTTCGACGAAGCGGACAAACTGCTGACAACGATGCGCGCCAAATGGACAAAAAAGGGCCGGGAACGCGATGAGGTCGTGTATCGGCAGGCGCTGTTGTCCCGCCTGATGAACAAGCCGTCGGCCCAGACGGCCGCATTTCTCGAAGGCGAACTCAAAGAACTGGACGACCGCGGCCATCTCTTCGATTGCTATCTGTTGCTGCTGGACCTTTATCAAACGGCCGGCGACGCGCGGAAGGCCGAGGCCGCCTACGCCAAGATTCAGGAAGTGTTCGGCGCCGAGCCCGAACGCCTCGCGCGCGCCAAGGAACTGTTCAAACGGCCGTAACGCGCCCGGCGGCGGCGCGTGGCGGCGCCGCGGGCGACCGGCCGGCCGAAGGCTGTCGATGAACGCCGCGCCTCGCTTTTTTTCGGAACGGGTCCTGTGGTCGATCGTCGGCGCGGCGGGCATGCTCATCTTCGCCGATCGCTTTGTGTTTTACGACTATTACGACGTCGAAATGGCCGTTCACGGCAACTTGGCCCGGGCCTTGGTCGAAGGCCTGGCGGCCCCCGCCGGTTTTTATCAATACGGCGATCATTCGCACGGTTCGTTGATTTTCGGCCTCCTGCTGGCCCCGTTATTCCGGATCGGCGGCTCGGCGTTGATCTGGACCAAACTGCTGTCGGCGATTTTGGTCGTGGGCGGCGTGTCGTTCTGGACCATCGCCATCCGCCGCGCGTGCGGCTTGGCGCCGGCCCTGTTTTTCGCGGCGCTTTTCATCGTGCCGCCGCCGCGGCTCGAGTTCTGGTTGCACACGTCGTACGCGATTCATATGGAGAGCATATTTTTTTCGGGCTTGCTCGGCCTGCTCTTCACCCGCCGCAACGCGTTCCCTCTCGACCTCTGGCCGGCCGTCGCTGCGGGCCTGATCGCCGGTTTCGCGACGGCGTTCGCCTATGAGAATGTCGTGGTGTTCGGCGCGCTGGCGTGCGCCGCTTTCGTCCGGTTCGAAGACAAGAAAGTGTTCGTCGTTCGGTTCCTGCCGGCGATCCTGGCTTTTCTCATCGGCTTTTCCCCGCATTGGCTCGTGCGTTATCCGTTGTCGTCGCCGTTCTCGCTGGGGCCGCCGGACGCGGCGAAGACCTGGTTTACGGACCGCTACTATTCGCTCTTCGTCATTCTGTTCCATCGCGCGGCCGGCTATTCCCACGTTGCGTTGACGCGAAGTTTTTTTCTGCTGGCCGTCGCCGGTTTCGCGCTCGTCGGCTATCGGGCCATCGCCTCGGTGGAATACCGCCGGTCGAAAGCCGGTTTTCTCGGCTGCTTCCTCGCCCTGTACGGCGCGCTGTTCCTCGCGGTCTACGGCATTTCGCCGTTTTATATGGCGCCGATCCGCGGCTCCGACGAATTTTTCTGCATTCAATATCTGACGATCATCTTTCCTTTTCTTGTCGCGGCCATCGCGCAATTAATCGCCTTTATTCCCCGCCTGGCCGCCGCGTGCCTGGCCGCCGCCTTTCTCTTCGCCGGCGCCGCGGATATGTGGCATTCGCGTCCGGCCACCCCGCGCGGCGCGGGCGCCGCGACAAATTCGTTGTTGTTCCGGGGCGACGACTACGACTATCTCATCGAAAAGCTGCCGGAACTGTGGGGCGGGGATGCGGACTGCGCGTTGTCGTCCGTCTTGCGTCTGCCTCGGAGTTGGCGCTGCGACGGCTTGGCCGCCTTGGCGCGAACGCTCGACAAGAGCGCCGTCGACAAATATGTCAACCAGGCCGGCAATCCGACCGACGCCGCGTGCCTCATCAACGGGTTCGGCGCACGGGAGGCGAAAGTTTTCAGCGCTGGCCCAGACCCGATCTGGCGTGCGCGTCTCGACGAACAATTTCGGGAGGCCCTCGCGCAATATCGGCAAACGGACCCGAAGCAGGCGGCCAACTTCGTCGAAGGCTTGGGTTTTGGCTTGTTGGGACCGCCGCAAGGCAACGAAGGAACCGATTTCGTCAAATGGCTCGCCGCCGGGTCGGATGACCTGTCGGCGGCGCCGAAAACGAAGGCCGCCGCCGCAGCGGTCCGCGAGGCGTTCGCGTTCTTCCAAGGCGCAAGCGACGCCGACGCCATGCGCGCCGCCTTGTTTCATGGCCTCGGACGATGGCTCGGTTGTCCCCACGCAGCGATGTACATCGCCCGAGAAATAGGTCCGGACGACCGGTATCCGTTCGACGATTTCCGCCGTTGGGTCAACCGCGGCCGCCCCGACGACTTCTCCGCGGACGAAGAAGCGGCCTACTCGCGCGGCGCCGCGGCGGGGTTGGCGCACCGGATCAAGAGCCGCTACCGGGCCTTTGTTCTGCGGCGGCCGTTCGAGCGGCTCGCGGCGGTCGCGGAGGAACTGGCGAAGGACGGCCTGCTGCTGCAAAAGACGGCGGACCGGCCGGAGAAATACGCCGTCGTCGAAGCGCCCTGAACGCCGGATCGCCGCCGGCGCTTACAGAAAGATCGCCTTGATGCCGACGTACGGCAGAAACGGCAATTGGTAGATCGCCACGCGCTGCGGGACATTGAGGCCGCCGGTGTCTTTGTAGTAATAGCCCCAGAGATTGCGCTGGTCGTAGACGTTGTAGATTTCGGCAAAGCTCGTCAGCTTGAAGCGGTCGGTCGAATGCCACGTGTATTCCGCGCGGACATCAAGGCGATGATATAGGGGAAAACGCGTGTCGTTGATCCCGCCGTTGTTTGCCTGCCAATAGCGCAAAAAAGTGCGCGGATACATCTCGGTCCAACCCTCGACGGCGGTGTCCGGCCGCCCGGTGGCCAGCCGGAATGTGGTCGAAAACACCCAATTTGCGAGCGGCCGGAAATTGGCCACCAGCGACAGCGTGTGGCGCTGGTCCTGCGTCGGCGAGTACCAACCGTACAGGCCCAGGCCGTCGTTGTAACGCACCTCGGACAGCGAGTAGGCCAGCCAGCCATCCCACCAGCCCGAAAGTTTTTTCTGGAAAAAGACCTCGACGCCCTCGGCCTTGCCGAAGCCGGAATTGCGGTTGTCGATCTTCGGAATCTCGCCGTTGAGCACGAAGTTCGTGGCGTTCAGAAAGCTCAGGCTCGACCCGGAGACGGTCTGAAAAATCAAATCGTCGAACTCTTTGTAATATCCCTCGATGCGCAGCATCATGTCCGAGCCCAGACCCTGCTCGATGCCGGTGACGTAATGGGTCGATTTCTCGCTGCGGATTTTCGGGTTGCCGAGTTTTTCGCTCGAAATCAGGCTGTTGTACGGCGGCAGGTAGTAGACGCCCCAGGCGAACTTCAGCACGGTCGAGTCGGTCAGGTCGGTCGACACCGCAGCGCGCGGGCTGACCACCCAACCGGACTCCGCCGCCGTGTAGTGATCGAAGCGCACGCCGATGTTGGTCCGCAAACGCTTGGGAATGATCTCCGCTTCGTGTTGCACGTAAAAGCCGTACAGGTCTTTCGGTTTGTTGTCGGAGAAATCGACCGTGTAATACTTCGAGGGCGAGGCGAACTGGGCGCCGGGCACGAACTGCGAAAAGGGGAACTGCGCGTTGAGGTTCAGCACGACGCGGCCGTAAACGCCGCCGAATTTGAACAAGTTGCGGCCGAGGTCGAACTGACCTTCCTGGTTCACATACATCCCGTCGACGACGGCGTGGCCGAAAAAGTTGTTGGCGCCCGAGTTCACGTTGCCGGAAAAGTTGAACGTCTGATAGCTGGCCGTCGAGCGGGCCAGGAACCACTTTACCGGCGTCAACGTGTAGTCGAGGCCGAAAACTTGCGTGACTTGATCGTACTCGGCCGTGCCCGTATCGAAGCCCGTCGGGTTGGCCTGGAGATTGGCCTTCACCCCGTCTTCGCTGCGAATCGCAATCACGACGAACCGATTGTAGGGGTTCGGTTCGTACATCCCGCGGACGAGAATGTCGGAAAACACGGGGACCGGCAGGCTGTTCCAATGCAGCAGGCTGAACGCGTATTCGTAGTAACTGCGCCGCGCGGCGACGATCCAACTCGCCTTCGACGTGGCCGGCCCGGTCACCTGCGCTTTCGCCGACAGCAAGGAAACCTCGGCCAGGCCGTCGACGTGATCGCGATTGCCGTCTTTGTACGTGACGTCGAGCACGCTGCCGGTCGCGAACGGATATTGCGCCGGAAAGCCGGCCGCGTAGAAAGTGAAATTTTTCACGAGATCGGTGTCGATGATCGACAGGCCCACGCCGAAGTGATAGGGGTTCGCCAGCAACTGGTGATCGAGCACGATCAGGTTCTCATAATCCTCCGAACCGCGCACGTACATGTCGCTGGAATAGTCCGTGTTGGAGACGATTCCCGGCAGTTGTTGGATGGCCTTGGTGATGTCTTCCAGCGCGCCGGCGTTGCTCTCGATCTCTTCCCGCGTGAACGTGTGGGCGCTGGTTTGCGGCGACGTGTCCATCGTCTTTTGCCCGGTGACGTCAACCTCGTTGGCTTTGTACGTCTTGCTGAAGCGCAATTTGGCGTCGGCCGTCGCTTCGCCCTCCGCCGGCACGTCAATCTTTGCCGTTTGGGCGTCGTAACCCTCGGAACTGAACCGCAACGTCGCCGGCCCGCGCGATAGGCCCTCCAGCCGGTAGCGCCCCTGGTCGTCGGTGTGCGTCTTGCGGCCCTGGCCGACGACCTGCACCAGCGCGCCGAACACTGGGGCGCCGTCTTCGTCGGTGACCTGACCCGTGATGTCGCCGGCCCAGCCGAGGCTCGGCGCCAGCAGCGCGATCGTCAAAGCCACCCATAAAACGCGGCGCAAGCTGGCCCCCGGTCTTTGAAACTGCGTTACCTTAGCCACCAAGCGCCGGCAGCGTCAACGGGACGCCAAGGGACTGCGCCGGGCCGTCGCCTCCGGCTTGAGCGGCCGGCGCCGGGTGTGTCATCATGGGTTGCCATTCCGGCGAGGAGAACGATGTGGCCGACGCGTTGGTCATCATTCCGGCGTACAACGAAGAACATCGCATCGGCGACGTCGTGCGCGAACTGCGGGCGCTAGCGCTCGACGCCGACATTCTCGTCGTCAACGACGGCAGCCGCGACCGCACGGCGCGCGCCGCCCGCGCGGCCGGCGCGACTGTGATCAGCCATCCGTACAACCTCGGGTACGGCGCGACGCTGCAGACCGCCTACAAATACGCTCTGCGGCAGGGCAGCCGCTATGTTCTGCAAATGGACGCCGACGGCCAGCATCCGCCGGAGGAAGCGCGCAAGGTGCTCGATCCGGTCCGGCGCGGCGAGGCCGACGTCGTGATCGGCTCGCGATTCATGGCCGGCGGCGGCGGTTACGAATCGCCGTGGGCGCGGCGCGTCGGGATTCGTCTGTTCGGCGCGCTGGCGCGGGCGCTGACTGGCGCGCGGATGACCGACGTGACCTCGGGCTTCATTGCGGTCAATCGCCCGGTCATCGCGCTGTTCGCCAGCGAGTTGTTCCCGGCGGATTTTCCCGACGCCGATGTGCGCATGATGCTGCACATGGCCGGCTATCGCGTGCAGGAGATCCCGGTGCAAATGAAGGCGGGCCCGCCGAACAAATCGATGCACGGCGGCGCGCTGGCGCTGTGGTACATCGCCAAGATGCTCATCAGCATGGCCATCGTGCGCAGTTCGCGGGCGCCGGTCCGCCCGGACAAGGAGGAGACGCCATGACGCCGACGCAACGCGCCTTTGCGATCGTCGTGTCGATTCTGTTTTTCCTGTTCGTCATGAACGCCATCCGCCGCCGGGCCGTCGAAATCCAATATGCGATCTTGTGGCTCGCGGTCGCCGCCGGCATTTTCGTATTGTCGGTTTGGTACGACCTGCTGCTGGCTTTGTCGCGGTTCATCGGCGCGGTCGTGCCGACGACCACCCTTTTTCTCTTCGGCATCTTGTTCCTGGTGATCATCAACATTCAATTCTCGATGCGGGTCAGCAACCTGCAAACCCGCCTGCGCGCGCTGGCCCAGGAACACGCACTCCTTGTCGAACGCGTGGAGCGCGAACGGCACGACGCCGCGCCCTCCGCCTCGTGATCCGACCGTAAAAAAGCGAAACGCCGCCGGACTTTCGTCCGCGCGGCGTCCGCACATATTCACGCTTGGAATTCCCTAGACTCGCCGGCGTCGTCACGCGCCGGAAAAGAACTAGTCTCTGCCCTTTTCCGACCGCTGGGACGACGACTTGAGCGTCTCGCCGTAGCCGCCCGAATAAACGGTGGAATCGTTATACCAGTCATCGCCCGGCACGCTGTACGGCTCATTTTCCGAATTCAGGTCTTCGACTTTCGGGTTGCCCGCAATTGTCGCTGCGCCCGTGTCCGCCGCCGCCGGAATCCCGGAGTACACCGTAGCGTCGCTGTTGGCGTCGGAGCCGGAAACCGCGTACGAAACCGGACTCAACTCGTTCTTCGCCGCCTTTTCGCCGGACCATGAGTTGTTGCCGCTGGGCTCCATCGCACCGAGGTAAATCGTCGCGTCGCCGATATTGTCGCTGCCGGGAATCCCGTATTCGTTGGTGGTCATCGTGGTCTTGGCGCCGGTGTCTTCCGCATAGGCCGCAACCGCAAGCAAACTGACAAGCGCGAACGCCAAAACGAAAATTTGCAATCTTGTTTTCATGTTTTTGTCCCTCAAGTGTTGCAAGACGCCGTAATTGGCGCCGTCCGAAATACTCAATTAGAACGTAAGCTGGCCTGTCGATCTGTCAATGCATATTCGTCTGTCTCGGGCAAATTATTGCGACCGAATCTCGCGGTCAATCGGAAATGCGCCGCGCAAAAAAGCACGCGCCTTCCGGCTGGAACATAAATCGATAGCGCTGCGTGAGCCAATAACGAAATTCGTCGGACTCGCAGAACAACCGGGCCATGCTGCCGTCGAGCAGTATCAGTTCGGGTCGCGCGCCGGCGAACAAACGGATCATGCTGCGGTCCAAATCCGCATCTTCCAGAGAAAAATACGGGTCGAACCGCTGCAAGCGGGCGAGCAGCTTCGGGGCTTCGCGCAGCGCGCTCGAAGCGGGATATTTCGTCAACGCGAGCCCGTGATGAACGGCCGCCGGCAGCCGCCGAAACGGCGGATTCAGCCAATCGGAATAGACGATGTCGGCCGGCTGCGAATTCGTCAGCAGAAAGCGCACCTGCGCCGCGCGTTGCGCCTTCGGGCGGAACCGGAACGAATTGAAAAACTCTTTCCGATTGGTGATCCACCACAAGGCCGTGTCGGCGTCGACGACCCCGTCTTTGTCGGGCCGAGGCAGGCCGGCGACGGCCAGTTCTTGCGCGGCAAGCCGGTCTTGTTCGCGCATTTTCGCCGTGCAGTTCACGCTGAAACCCAACGCGATTGCGATGAATACGACAATCGCCGCGAATTCGACGATGCCCGGCGCCTGCGGCGTAATCTTCCGCTCGACGCCTTGAACGCCGCGGCGGATCAGGCGCGCGGCGACCGCCGACCCGAACAAGGCAAACAACAAGTAATGCTGCGCGAAAACGCGATCGTGAACGATGATGAACAGCAGCCCCGCATCCGCGAGAAACAGCGGCAGAAAATCCCAGATTTCTTTCGCCACGTACTTCTTCGGCCGCACGTGCAGCGGAATCAGGGCGAGCAGAACCAGCGCCCACGGCAGCGGGCTCTCCTTCCAGATCGTCTTGAACGCCTCCCACGAACCGTTTTCCAAGCCGCCCAGATAAATCCTGTAAAAGGGGAACATTCTCGCGCCGGCGACCCAGCCCTCGACCGTTCGCGTCCCAAACACCGGTGCGTAGCTCGCCAGAAAGGCCGCCAAAGAAATCGCGACAAAGCCGACGCCGGCGAGCAGCCCGTTGCGCGTCGAGCCTGCCTCGCGCTTGACGAAGAACAGCCACGCCCCGGCCCCGAGCACAAGAAAGACCGTCGCGCTGTGGACCGCGGTGGCGAAGCCCGCGACGGCCGCCGCGGCAGCCAGCCGTCGCCATGACGGGGCCCGGCCCTTGCCCCCGCCGGCCAGCACGATCGCCGCGGCGGTGAATAAGAGCAGCCCCGGCAGGTCGGGCCGCACGTGCGTCGTGGTTCGCAAGAAAAAGAAAAAGGCGTTCTGGATCGCGAGCGTCCACCAGGCGGTTTCGGCGTCGAACAACCGCCGGCACAATACGAACATCGCGAAGGCAAACGCCAGCGCCTGGGCGGCGTGCAGCCAGCGGAACCAATCGATGAAATCCCGGCGTTCGCCGAGCGACGACAGCGGCAGGCTGTAGATCTTGTGCAGCGCCGGGCCGCACAACGCGTGCAGCACCGGCGGGTGGCCGTCGATGTAATCGAGATAGGGCAGTTGACCCTGGCCGATGCGCCAGGCCGAACCCAGGGTGAAAAACTCGTCCGGGTCGTACGTGGCGTGAAATATCAGGTATCCGCGGAAAAGAAACGCGACGCCGACGAACGCGGCCAAGGCGTACGATCCCCAGGCGACGTAGCGCGGCGCAGGACTTTCGGCGTACTTCGCAAGTTTCATCGGTTGACGGCTCGCCTCGGCGAACGTGGCCCGGCCGTATTAATGGCGAACGGCGACCGGCGCGTCAAGAAAAAACCGGCCGGCGCCGCCGGCGGCTCACGGAACGATCGTCGTGCCGTCGAGGCCGTCGAGCGCGGCGGGGAGGTTGTCGGCGCTGCAGATGATGGCGCGCTTGCCCCCGCGTTGCACGAACTGAATCGCGGCGTCGACCTTCGGACCGATCGAGCCGGCGGGAAAATGCCCCTCCGCGAGGTGGTCGGTGATCTCCGAAACCGTGACGCGATCGAGCGGCCGCTGTTTGGGCGTGTTGAAATAGACGTAAACCTTGGGTTCCGGCATCAAGATGATCAGCGTGTCGGCCTTGATCTCCGCGGCGAGCATCGAACTGGTCAGGTCCTTGTCGATGACGGCCTCGATGCCCTGGTACGTGCCGTCCGGCGTCACCATGATCGGCACGCCGCCCCCGCCGCAGGCGATGACGATGTTCCCCTCGTTCACGGAATGACGAATCATGTGGCGCTGTACGATTTTCAGCGGGCGCGGACTGGGCACGACGCGCCGCCAGCCGGCCTTGCCGTCCGCAATCATCTGCCAGCCGAACTCGCGCTGCAGTTCCCGCGCCTGCTCTTCCGGGTAATAAATGCCGATCGGCTTGCTCGGCCGGACAAACGCCGGGTCGTTCGGGCTGACGATCACCTGCGTGATGACCGTCACGACGTAGCGGCGGAATTCCCGCTCGCGCAGCAGATTGAGAAACGCCTGCTGCAGCAAATAGCCGATCGAACCGCCGGTTTCGGCGACGAGAAAATCGAGCGGCATCCGCGGCAGCTTGCCCGCGGCGGCGTCCACGCGCAGCAGCGACAAGCCGACCTGCGGCCCGTTGCCGTGCGAGACGACGAGGTTGAAATCGCGCTCGACGAGGATCATCAGTTTGCCGACGATGTCGCGCGCGTTCGCTTCCTGGGTCTTGTAATCCGGTTGGTCCCCGGGGCGAATCAACGCGTTGCCGCCCAGCGCCACGAGCACCGTCTGCCGATCGCTGCGATAGATGTCCATGCCGTTCCTCACCGTCGCCGCCGACGCGCCCGGCGCGGTTCGCCAAATCTTTACGCCTCGATCAAGTCCTTCGCTTTCAGCACGTCCGCGAGATCCGGCTTGCCGATTTCCTGCAATTCGTAAAGCACGCGCAGGCTCGGCTTTTTGCGGAAGTCGATCAGGCGGCGCAGGTCGATCGGCGTGCCGATCAGCGCCACATCGTAGTCGATCGCGTCGATGGTGGCCTGCAAATCGGCGATCTGCTGCTCGCCGTAGCCGACCGCCGGCAACAGGTTTGTTAGATGGCCGTACTTGGCGAAGACGCGCCGGTAATCGCCGACCAGGCTCCCCCGCGGATCGACCAACTCCGCCGCGCCGAACCGTTGCGCGGCCAACACCGCGGCGCCGTAGGTCATGTCGCCGTGGGTCAGCGTGGGCCCGTCCTCGATGCACAGCACGCGCTTGCCGGCGATCGCCGCCGGGTTGTCGACAAACATCGGGCTCGCCGCATCGATGACCGGCGCCCGCGGATTGAGGCGGCGGATGCTGTCGTGCAGCGCGCGGACCTTGGCGGGCTCGGCCGTGTCGATTTTGTTGACGATGACCGCGTCGGCGCACAGGAGGTTCGTCAGGCCCGGGTGATACGTGCGTTCGTGGCCGACGCGATGCGGGTCGGCGACCACGATTTGGAGATCGGGCCTGAAGAACGGGGTGTCGTTGTTGCCGCCGTCCCACACGATGACGTCGGCTTCCTGCTGCGCTTTCTTCAAGATGGCGCCGTAATCGACGCCGGCGTAGACGACGATGCCCGCGGCGATGTGCGGCTCGAATTCTTCGCGTTCCTCGATTGTGCACTCGTGGCGATCGAGGTCGGCCAGTTCCGCAAAGCGTTGCACTTTTTGCTTGACGAGGTTGCCGTAGGGCATCGGGTGGCGCACGGCCACCACGCGGCGGCCCGCGGCCTGCAGCAGGCGGATGACCCGGCGCGTGGTCTGGCTCTTGCCGGAGCCGGTGCGCACGGCGCAGACCGACACCACGGGCACTTTCGCTTTGAGCATCGTGTGCTCGACGCCCATCAGCGTGAAATCCGCCCCGGCGGCCATGACCTGCGCGGCCAGCTCCATCACGGTCTGATGGCTCACGTCGGAGTAGGCGAAGACCACCTGGTCGACCCGCTGCCGCCGAATGAGCGCGGGCAGCGTCGCCTCGGGCACGATCGGAATTCCCTCGGGGTACAGCTTGCCCGCGAGGGCGGCCGGATACCGCCGGTCGTCGATGTTGGGAATCTGCGTCGCCGTGAAGGCCACGATTTCGTAGTCGGCATTGTCGCGGAAGAAAACGTTGAAATTGTGAAAATCTCGGCCGCCGGCGCCGGCGATGACCGTCCGCTTGACCGCCATGAACAACCCCTTTTTTGAAAGACACGGTGTGAACTGCGAGCTTAAGGTGGAGCACCATGCCTGTCAAGACCGAAAACCTTTATGTTTTCAAGATGTTATGCGAAAGCGCCGGGAAGGAAAAAGGAAAAAGGAAAAAGGAAAAAATAAGGCCCGCGTCCGCCTGCTGCCGAAACCACGAAGTTAAGCCCTGGGCGCATAATCCGGTCGTCGTCTTCTCCAGAAACGGGCGCGCAATTCGCCGCATGTCGCACGCCCCTTCGACGACGCCTGTCTCACTTTTTCCTTTTGCCTTTTTCCTTTTTCCTTCCTTCGCGCGCATCGTTGACTTGGCGGCCGACGTTTGGTATAGAATCACGCTTTCGCGCGGGGAATGTGGAAACGAACGGCGCCCGACGGCGTCGGCGTTCGACCCGGAGGGATGGCCGAGCGGTCGAAGGCGGCGGTCTTGAAAACCGTTGAACGGAAACGTTCCGGGGGTTCGAATCCCTCTCCCTCCGCTCCTTGGCACACGTGACGACGTACGGAGAGATGACCGAGAGGCCGAAGGTGCACGCCTGCTAAGTGTGTGTACGCCAAAAGCGTACCGAGGGTTCGAATCCCTCTCTCTCCGCCAATCACGAATCGGGCTCCGCTGCTGCGGGGCCCGTTTTATTTCCGGCGCCGCGCCACGCCAGCCCGCCAACGTCTGATCCCAAAATCCTCGTGCCCGGGGCTCCAAGAACGGCTACAATCGCCGGCGACTCCCGGCCGACACCGGCGCGGATTCGCAGCGGGGTGCGATGGCTCGCAGGACGACAAACGACAACTTGCGGATGACCTTGCACGACATCTTTCGTCGGCGCTGGGGCTTCAAGTCCGTGACGCTGCTGGCGTCGTTGGCGATCGGCCTCGGGTTGGCCGAAATGGTTGTCCGCGCCAGCAACGCAGATTGGCGGTACGTGAAGAAGAATCTCGCGTATTGCGGCCACGTCGATTACTTGATGCCCGATCCCGACCCCGAGATCGTCTACCGCCTGAAGCCCGATTCCGGCGCGCTGGAAAAGAGCCCGTTCGGCCGCATTACCGTCACGATCGACAGCGCCGGCGCCCGCGGGGTCGAGCGGCGCGCGCCGAGCCCGCCGGGCGTGTTTCGCATCGTCTGCGTCGGCGGCTCGAACGTGTTCGGGCAGGCGCTCAGCGACGGCGACACCTGGCCGGCGCAGTTGGAAGACCGCCTCAACGCATCCGGCGCCGGGCGTTTCGAGGTTCGAAATTTGGGAACGCCCGGCTACAAGGGCGTGCAAATGGCCAAGTCCGCGCGGTGGGCGTTGGAGCGCCTGAAGCCGGATCTGATACTCATCGGCCTGTCCAACCAAGGCTCCGTCCACTTTTTCCTGGATGAACCGGTCGAACCCTACTTCGCGCGGCGGCCCGATTTCTGGCGGCGGCTGGTCGCGACGCGCGTCTTCGATTTTCCCTCGTGGATTTCGTTCGACCGCAAAATTCGCCTGCTCGCACACGTTCGCGCGTATCGCCTGGCCGCGATGGCGATCTCGCAGGGTTTGAGCCGAACCCGCCACGACCCGCTGTGGTATTGGGCCGACGGCGACACGGTTGAACGCGAAAACGCCGACCGGATTTGCGAATTTATTCAGGATGCCGCGGGCCGCGTGCGGTGCTGCGTCTTCGTCGGCCCGTACATTCCGGCGCCGGAGCGCGACATGTTTCTGGATTACTACGACGGAACTGGAGCGCCGGTTTTCTATCTCGACGCCGGCGGCCAGCCGCCCGAATACGCGTGGATTCACCCGCCGCCCGTCGCCGCCGCCTGGTGTGCGGACCGCATCGCCGAATGGTTGGTTCGCGAGCGGTTGGTTCCGGGCGTCCGCCAATAGCGGGAGATGCGAAAGCCCGCCTCTGCATTCGCGAGGGCGGGCTTTGCGCGGGATGAATGATTTGGTTCAGCCGACCGGCTTGTCCGGCATTCGTCACTCGTAACTCGTAATTCGCCCTACTTGACGGTCTTGATGATGACTTTGTTCATAACGACAGGCGTCACCGGCCGGTCGCCGGCGCCGGTCTGCGTCTTGGAAATCTTGTCGACGACTTCGTAGCCCTGAACCACCTTGCCGAACACCGCGTGCCGGTTGTTCAGCCACGGCGTCGCCTTGACGGTGATGAAGAACTGGCTGCCGCCGGTATTCGGGCCGGCGTTGGCCATCGACAGCACGCCCGGGCCGTCATGCTGCAACTTCGGGCTGAATTCGTCCATGATTGTGTAGCCGGGGCCGCCGGTGCCGTTCCCCTGCGGATCGCCGCCCTGAATCATGAAATTGGGGATGACGCGGTGGAAGATCAGACCGTCGTAGAACGGTTTGCCGGTTTTTTTGCCGGTCGCGAGATCGACGAAGTTCTGCACCGTTTTCGGCGCGTCCTTGTCGTACAACTTCACCAGGAAATTGCCCATCGAAGTTTGGAACTCGGCGTAGACGCCCGGCTCCTTCGGCAAACCGCCGGCTTCGGCCGCCACGACCAGCGCCAAGGCGAACGCCAACGAAACGATCAGCAGTGAACTTAGATGATTCATGACTCTCCTCCGTAGAATTTGGTCCATGTTAACCAATTGTCCGCTGTCGCGCCAGCGGAGATTCGGACGCCGTTTCCTTTACCAAACGGCGTCCGGTGTGTTCGCCGCGCGCGACGGAATTTCCTCGAGCTGGTAAACGGCCGGCTCGCCGCCCAGATTGCGCAGGCCGATCCGTTGTGCGGCGAGCGCGTCGGCGATCAGCGGCTGCAGCGTCGACGGCGGCACCAGCACGTAGCGATGGAAGAAGGACTTCAAGCGTTGCGCCATGCCCTCGGCGATGCCGCGCCGCAACAGGTCCAACGCGGCTGGCGGCGGCTCTTCGCCGATCGTCGCCGCCAGCACCGCGCGCCCGCCCGCCCAGAGCGAATACGCGTCCGGGCCGACGTTGACGCTCGATACGCGGCCGCTCGCGCCCGCCCAGCGGCCCATGCCGCGCGCCAGGGCGCCGACGTAGTCGCCGGTCAGCCACGACGGCGGCGTGCGCCGCAGGTTTTCCGTGTCGCGCACCACGTCCGGCGGTTCGTTTTCCGGTTTCGCGCCTTTGGCGAGCCAGCCCTGGAAATCGGCCTCGCGACAGACCACGTTCCAGCGCGCCAGGAGGCCCTCGCCGAAGCCCGCGACGAATTCCAACCCCCAGCGACGGTCGGTTCTTTCGAGATCGGCGAGAATCGCCGCGCTCGCCTGCTCCGCGGCCGGCCGTTCGGCCGACGATGCGTCGAGCAGCCGCGCCGCTTGCGCGCCGACGCCACGGGCGAAGCACGCCCCATCGATGGCGACCGCCGGCCGGCGCGCGAGCAATTCGCGGGCCTTTTCCGGCGCGATCCATCGGCCGACGCTGATCAGGCCGTCGCATTTCCACGAGGGCGGCAGCGCCGCGACCGATTTCAGCGCCCGCTCCGAATCGTCGCCCCAACTCGCCGGAAGCTTTTGGTAGACCAGATACTCGTTGTCGTCGCCGCGGAAATAGGTCAGGTGCCGCCAGCCGATGCGGTAATAGAGGCGATCCAGCGGCAGCGGCGTGAGCACGTGCGCGACGCCGATCGCCAGAAACGGCGCGATCGCCGCCCATTTCCAGAACCCGGGGATGCGGCTGACGCTCAAACACGCCAGCGCCATCAAGGCCGGATACACGGTCGCCAGGTACTGCGAACCGCCGATCGGCGGCAGCGTCCGTTCCGAAAAAGCGGCGGCCACGAAGTAAAAAACCACGAACAGCCCGAGCACGCGCCCCAGCCACGCGCCGACCTCTTTGTCGCGCCGGCTGGTCACGCGCAGCGAATAGACAGCGCCCGCCGCGGCCAGCGCGAGCAGCGCCGCGGAGAGCAACAGCGAGTTGTTGGCGCCGATGTTGTGCAGAAAAAACTTCACCAGATGCCAGCCGCGGCCCAAGGCCCGCGCGCGCAACAGGCTCGCGTCGGTCACCAGATCGCCGTAGATCTTCTGCCGCGACAGCCAGTGGGGCGAAAAGCCCAGGACGAACGCCGGCGCCGCCGGCCAGGCGAGGTGACGCACGCCCTGGCGGCCGAACCGCCACAGCCCGCCGACCGCGATCGCCGCGGCGATCACGAAATTCTGATAACAGAAAAACGACGCAAAGCCGGCCAGCGCGCCCAGGACGAACAACGACCGAAAATTCGGGTCTTCCCGGTCGAAGCGCTGAAAGACGAACAGCAGCAGGCCGGAAAACAGAATGCTCTCCGAATGGTTCGCCCACGACATGTGCTGCAGCGGCTCGAAAATCGGCGGGGCAAAAATGCACCACAGCGCGAACATCGCCGCCGCGGCCCAGCCCCACGCGCGCCGCACCGTCGCCGTCCAGAGCGTCAACCCGGCGATCACGAACGCGGCCGAAAGCGCCTTCGACCACAGCAATTTCGAACCGCCGAGCCAGAAGAACGGCGTCAGCAACACGCCGAAAACCAGCGGCCCGTGCGCCCAGGGCGCGTACTGATAAATCCAGGGCGAAGCCGCCAGACCGTCCAGCAATCCGCGCGCCAGCATGCCGTTGCGCGCGGTTTCGGCGTCGAAGCCGGAGTGGTGAAACGACCGCACGACGAAGACGAGCAACCCCAAAACCGCGATGGCGGCCCAAAAGCCGCTCTCGCGGCGTTTCGCTTGCGGTTTGGGATTGTTCATGGGCGTCGTGTTCGCGCCGGGCGGCGGCTCCCGGCCCCCTTCCTTTCGTCGGTCGCGGCGTCTGACGATTCTAATGGAAGATCGTCCGTGAGAAAACAGCGGACAACAACGCGGCGCGACGACCCGGTCGGCGAATCGCCGACCTCGTTTCCAGGACGCGATACTCAACTCCAGGGTGTCATAACCGCTAACGACACCCCTGTCGCTATTGGCTTTTTTCAAATTGGCGGCGGCAAAAAGCATTCGCGTCGGTGCAGAGGGGCTTGCCTTCCTCTCTGCATGGCTGGTATCACTTATGGGGTCGAGGCGGACAACAGAGGCGGGCGAGGAGGGCGAACTGCGGCGACTGCGTGATAGTTTCTGGAGCAGCGTTTCGGCTCGCCTGGGCGCATGGGTGGACCGTCTCGGCGGGGGCAAACCGGAGGCCCTGGCCGTCGCGGCCCTGGCGGCTCTGTTCTTGTACGTCTGGCTGGTTATCGACCCCCGGCTGATTTTCCACGGCGCAGGGACCATCTCGAATTTTCCGGTGTTCAAAACCGGGTTCGGCCCGCTCCTCGACAGCATCTGCCGGCCCGGTGGCGTTGTGGAGTACGTCACGGCCTTCCTTGCTCAGCTCTTTATCCGCTCGTGGGCGGGGGCGGCGGTCATCGTCGGCTTGGGTTGGGCCTTGCTCCGTGTGACGGATGCCTCCGTACGGCTCATTCGCGCCCCGTCCTTGCGTTTCCTGCGGTTCGCTGGACCCGTGGCGTTGGCCATCACCTTCGCACGGTACCGGTTCGAAATCCAAGCGTACCTCGCCTTCGTGGCGTCGGCGGGATTGGCCGTGCTCGTTTGTCGGCGGTCAAGTCGGCTGAACCTCCTGTGGTTGCTCGGTGGCTCTGTGGCGATCTACCAAATAGCCGGCGGGGCATACGTCGCCTACACCGCGGTTTGCGTTCTGCACGAGGGATTCGTCTGCGCGCGATGGTGGAGGGCCGCCGTCCTTCTCTTGACTCTTATGTTGACCCCCTTCGCGATCGGCGTGCTCGTTTTCGGCTATGGGCCGTGGGAGGCGTCTACACTTTTGCTCCCATTCTCCCCGGGGAGCTTGATCCACCTGATCGTCCCGACGTCGGATGAGGTGCCAGACGGCCCCGCTGGTTTGAACGCCGCGGTCGAACTCCTGGCAGCCGCTGGGCTCTACGTCGTTTTCTTGATGTCCTTGCTGCTCAACGGTTTCCATCGTCTCCTACGGTCGGGTCCCGCGGGGTCGGCGCGGAAGGCGGGGGAACGCGCGCGACCGGCACGCCGGAGCGTTTTCCGGGCCGTGGCGCTCGCGGCGGCCGTTGCGGGCTTGGCGCTCGTCCCCGACTATCGGCAACGGGACGCGATCGAGTCGGACTACCTCGCTTATCATGGGAGGTGGTCGGAATTGGTCGAACGGGCTCACGGATATTCCAACGGACCGCTCGTGCTGAACTCCGTGAACCGCGCCCTCTTCCACACCGGGCAGCTCGCCGACCGCATGTTCCAATTCCGTCAGATCGGTCGCGACGTTCTCTTGCTCGGCAGGGATCCCCACGTCCCGTTCGATGAGGAAGCGGGATTGAGTGCGCCGCGCCTGTGGCGGCGGGCTCAGCTTCACATCGACCTCGGGCTGCTGGCCGTAGCGAAGAAGGAACTCGTGGCGCTCGCCGATTTTGTCGGTCCGAGGCCATTGATTCTCCGGGAGTTGGCGCTCGTCACACTCGCCGCCGGGGACACCGGCGCCGCGCGAATTCTCCTGGGCGAACTCTCGAAGAGCCTCTTCGACTCCGGGTGGGCGGCCGAAAAGCTGGCCCTTTTGGACAACGACGACCGCCTTGCGGCGGATCCTGAGATCCGCCGGCTCCGCAGTGGAGCGTGCTCGAGCGACGGGACGTCCTCGATGCTCGCGGTCATGGACATTTATGACATGTACCTCGATGACTCCGAGGTCCTCCGGCGCGTTCTCGCCGACTACCCCGCCAACCGCATGGCGTTCGAATATCTGGCGGCGTTGCGCCTTCTCGACCGGCAGCCGTCGGGAGTGGCGCGATGAACTCCACGGCGAGGCGTTTTTGTGCAATAGCGACAGCGGCCTTGGCCGTTTTCGTCGGCATCGGCGGGTGCGGGGGCGCCGCGCCGCCGTCCGCAGGCATGGCGTCGGCCGGGGCCGCGCCGCGAATCTTCCCCGACTATGCGGCGACGACGATCCCGCCGAATATTGCCCCAATCCGTTTCGTGATCGAGGAGCCGGGAGCCGTTTTTCGCACGCGGATCCACGGGGACCACGGCGCCGAAATCGTGGTTTCCCGGCCGGACCCGTCGGTTCCAATTCCAGTGGCGGAGTGGGGCCGGCTGCTGGAGAGCAACCGCGGCGGCGTTCTGAGGTTCGAGGTCACGGTGCAAGATCCGCGCGGCGCGTGGCGACGCTTCGAGGAGTTCGAAGTGCGTGTGGCCCCCGAGCGCGTGGATGATTATCTCGTTTACCGCCGGAAACTCCCGGGGCAGGATTGGCGGCAGACCAGCATCCAGATCCGCCAGCGCGCGCTGGGCAGCTTCGACGAGTCGGTCGTCCTGGACAACGCCCGCATTGGAACGGCCTGCATCAATTGTCATGCGTTCGCCGGGAACAAGACCCGGTTCATGTCGTTGGGCTTTCGCCATTTTCTCTACGGGTCCGGGACGCTGCTCGCGGTCGACGGCAAGATCGAGAAAATCCCGGTGAAGTTCGGCTTCACCGCCTGGCACCCTAGCGGCGACGTCGTCGTCTTCGCGCAACAAACCCACCTCTCGCAACGCGGTTCTTGGGTGGAGGACTCCAATTTGTGCTACTACCGCCGGGCGACGCGGACGGTGCGGAAAATCCCGGGTCTCTCTCGCGAGGATTGGCACCAGGACTGCGCGACTTTCTCGGCCGATGGCCGCGAGCTCTACGCCTCGGCGGGACGCAAGCCGTGGGGGGCGACCCCGACGCGGAACGTGCCGGCCGAGATCCTCCGGCAGATTGTCCCGTACGACCTCGTCCGTGTCCGATTCGACATCCAAAAGGACGAATGGTCCGCTCCGGAGACGATGATCTCGTCGCAGGAGACAGGAAAGAACATTGTCTTCCCGCGAACCAGTCCGGACGGGCGCTGGCTCGCGGTCCGCATGATGGACGCCCGGACCGAATCCGGGGGCTCCATCCACCTCGTCGATCTCGAACGGGCGCGGGCAACGGGGCGTTTCGAGCCAAAGGAATGCCGGGAACTGAGCGTCGGGGACGCGCGGGGGTGGCACTCCTGGTCCAGCAACGGAAAGTGGATTGTTTTCAGCAGCAGTAGAGAAACCGGTATTTTCATCAGGCCCTATCTGGCATACGTGGATGCCGAGGGACGGGTGCACAAACCTGTTCTCGTGCCCGCAGAGAATCCGTCGGCGCTTGGGCTGGACGCGTTCATGTACAACGTCCCCGAGCTCATCGACGAACCCGTGCGCGCGTCGGCCAGGGCTCTGGCGCGCGCGATTCGAAGCGCGAAGTTCCTGCCGGTCGATGTGGGCGCGGCGGCTGAAAAGTAAAAATGCACCCTTGCTTGCAGCTTGATGTGTCCGCGATTGTCTGGGCATTGCCTCAGACTGTCAGGTGCAATTTCGATTCCGAACTTCTTGGTAGATGCTCCACGTTTGATCCGCCATCGCCTCTGCCGAATGCGTCCGCCAGACCTCGCGATACGCACGTTCGGTCCACGCGGCCGCCCGGGGCTGGTCCGCGAGGGCGGCGAGCAGGCCGTCGGCGATTTTCTCCGCGTCGCCCACGGGGGCAAGCCAGCCGGTTTCGTCGTGGCGCACCATCTCCGGAATGCCGCCGGCGGCGGTCGCGACGACGGGCACGCGCGCGGCCATCGCCTCCAGGATCGCCGAGCACAGGCCGTCGGTGACGCTGGTCATGGCGAAGACGTCGATCGACGAAAACCACGCCGGCACGTCCTCGCGCCAGCCGACGATGTGCGCGCTGCCGCCGATGCCGAGCCGCTTGATCTGCGCTTCGAGATCGCCGCGCAATTCGCCGTCGCCGACGATCGCCAGTTCCGCCTTGATGCCGCGTTTGACCGCGACCGCCCAGGCGTCAAGCAGATGCTTGTGCCCTTTGTGGCCGACGAGGCTGGCCACGTCGCCGACCCAAGGCAAATCCGGATTCAACCCGCAATCGGCGGCGAGTTTCGGCTTGGCGCCGGCGACCGCCGCGAACGGCGGCACGCCATCGGCGACGACGTGGATTTTCTCGCGCGGCACGCCGTCATCCGCGAGCATGTCTTTGACCGCCTGGCTGACGGCGACGAACGCCGCCGGCGTCGCGTACTTGCGCCGATTGAGGAAATCGCGCCCGATGTGGAAATCGACGCGCCGGTGCGCGACCACGGGCGCCGCGAGGCCGAACCGCTTCGCCAGCGCCGCGAGACCCAGTGCGTGGCTCGAATGCGCGGCAAGCACCTCGACGCCCGCCGCGTTCGCCGCGTGCGCCAGCCGCCGCGCCGCGAACATGTCCCACTCGCCCCAGACGCGAAATTCGTGAATTTGCACGCCCGTGCCGCCGAGCGCCCGCGCCAGCTTGGTGTCGGGCTGCGTGAAGACGTGCACCGGCAGCCCGCCTTCGGCCAGCGTCGTGGTCAGCAGGAACGCCTGCCGCTGCCCGCCGCGCCATTCGTAATCGATGTCGACGTGTCCGGTGACCAGCGGCCGTTCATTCGCGCCCATTAATTCGTTGCCCCGCGGGATGAATCGCGGAACATGATTACGACGAACGGCGTCTTGCGGCAAGGCGCGGCCGGGGCGCGCTCAATCGCGAGCGCAGCGGAAGCCGACATAGATGACCCAATACCCCGGCCCGGCGCGGCACGAGGAGCGGTCGCGCGCCGGATTGGTGTCCCACGAGCCGCCGCGCAATACCCGTTCCGTGCCGGTCTCCGGCCCTTTCGGGTTGTCCGAAGGCGACGACTGGTAATAGTTCGGGTCGTACCAATCGGCGCACCATTCCCAGAGATTGCCGCTGATGTCGCAGAGCCCGTACGGATTTTTGGCAAACGTGCAAACCGGCGACGTGCCGGCGTAGCCGTCGTCGTAGCCGGCGAAAACCTTCCAGTCGGCGAAGAGGCGTTTCACGCTTTCGTCGGCGTAATTCCCGAACCCCGGCGGCGGCGTCTCGGAATTTCCCCACGGATATTTGTTCCCGGCGCTGCCGCCGCGCATCGCGAACTCGTACTCCGCCTCGGTCGGCAAGCGCTTGCCTCGCCAGCGGCAATAGTCGTCCGCGACGCCCCAATCCATGCCGTTGAGCGGATGGTTCGCCCGATCGGGTTTCCCGCCGTTGTAAAACCGCCCCCAGGTCGCGTCGTCCGACACCTTCTCCGGCGGGCACACCTTGGCGCGAACGCACGGCGCGTATTCCGCCGCGGTCACCGGATGCTCGTCCATCCAAAACGGGTTGACCGTCACGCGATGCGCCGGCTTTTCGTCGGGCGCGCATTGGGCATCGCCCTCCACGCAACCCATCATGAACGTCCCACCCGGGATCCTGACCATGCCGGCCGTGCCGCCCGCATCCGCGGCCGGCGGCAGCGGCGCGACGGGCGACGCCGGCGGCGGGGCGTTGCGGCTGCAGGCGAGGAGGAAGGAAAAAAGCGATAGGATAAAGAAAAAAAGAAGGCCCTGCGATCGCCGGTGCTTTTTCCTTTTTATTTTTACCTTTTTCATTGTTTCGCCTTCACTCCCGCACGCAGCGAAACCCGCTGTCATCGCCCCGGAACGTTGGAATGCCCCAGGCCCGATCCGACGCGCGGATGTCTTTGGCGATGTCGCTCCACGACCCGCCGCGCAACACGTGGGCCCTGCCCGACGCCGGCCCCTTCGGGTTGAGCGCCGGTGACGACCCGTCATAGTGGTCGCCGTACCAATCGGCGCACCATTCCCACACGTTGCCCAGCATGTCGTACAGCCCGTAGCCGTTCGGCTTCTTCTGGCCGACCGGGTGCGTCTTGCCTTCCGAATTGTCCTCGTACCAGGCGACCGCATCCAAATCGCCATACCGCGCGCCGGTCGTGCCCCCGCGCGCGGCCAGTTCCCACTCCGCTTCGGTCGGCAGTCGTTTGCCCAGTTTGGCGCAGTGGCGCTGTGCGTCATCCCACGAAACCATTTCCACCGGGCATTCGGGGCAGCCCGAAAAGTGGCTCGGATTCGCGCCAATCGCTTTTTGATGCTGCGCCTGCGTCACCAGCTTGGCGTCCATCCAGAAAGCGTTGACCGTAACCCGAACCGCCGGCATTTCTTCAGGGCCGCATTCCGAGTCGCCGGGCGAACAGCCCATCATGAACGTCCCGCCGGGAACGCGAACCATGCCGGCCGTCGCGCCCGAATCCGTCGCCGGCGACCCAGCGGGCGACGTCGCTGGCGGGGCGGTGCGGCTGCAAGCGAGCAAGAAGGCAAAAGGAAAAAGGAAAAAGCAAAGAAGAAGACCCCGCAATCGCTCGCAGCTTTTCCTTTTTCCTTTTGCCTTTTTTCTCGCATCGCCCTCCGTCCCGACCGGTGCAGTCATCGAGCGCCTCTCTTTTTTCGATTCATCGGCAATCGCCGTCAACGAACGCAACGCGCGCCGGCCGGAATATTAATGTAACGCCTGCCGACCTGGCCATCGCCGAAACCGACGCTCCACGCGCCGTCGGCATCCGAGACCGGCGACGACGACCAGCACCAACTCGCGTCGCCGGACAGTTCGGAAGGCCAGTATGCGCCGCCCGGACCAGGGCCGCCCTGGCCTGCGCATTCTTTGCAGGCGTCTTTCCAGCAACGGCTGGTCGTGCACGAGTCCGTCACTCCGCAGGAACCGTGATTTTGGGTGGCCGGGCAACCGCGGACGAGGCTGCGAAGTTCGGAGATCGTCGGCAAACGCCAGTCGTTGAAACCGCCTAATCGCAGACTGGCGCAATGCGTTTGCGCCTCCGCCCATTTCAGGGGGCCGCCGGTTGGCGCGGCTTGCCACGTCAGGCCCGACGTTGGGTCCTTCCATGTGTCGCCGGGCGCCGGCGCCGCGGCGACGGACGGCGGGGCGGCGGCCGGCGGTGCAGCCGCGGCCGGCGACGTTTCCGGCGGCGCGTTGCGGCTGCAAGCGAGGAGGAAGGAAAAAGGCAAAAGGAAAAAGAAAAAAAGAAGGCCCTGCAGTCGCCCGCGTCGTTTCATCGTTCGGCGTCCTTTTTCACTGCTTGTTCATCTTCGCCCTGACAACCTTGACCTTATGCTCCATGCTCGTCGGCCGGTCGCGGCGGTCGTCGATCGTCAGCGTCGTCGAGACGCGGCCGGCGCCGGCGGCAAAAGCGGCTTCGTGGGCGGCGCGGACCGCCTTGATGATCGCCGGCAGCGGGCCTTCGAGAATCGTCGACATCGGCGTCAATTGATATTTGACGCCCGATTTTTCGATCGCCCGCACCACCTGCGCCACCGTATCCGACAAACTGCTTGTCGCCCCGCCCAGCGGCACGACCGTTAATTGCGCGATTGGCATGCGAAACCTCCGTCTTGGTTCCCCAGATTCTAGGAACGCTGGCGGCGGCGGGCAAGCCGCCCGCCGCGGGCGAGGATGGCCAATGCGGGGTTAATTTTGACAGGATCAACACGATCAACAGGATTAGCGAACAGTCAACAGCGAACAATGACCTGTCGCTCGCCCGTTTTCGCGCGACGCGAAGCCATCGAAAGCTGATGCTGTGGATCCTGTTGATTCTCTAAAAAAAATCGGACGTTGTCAGGAAAAGAACCCGCCCCGCCCTGTCATTGCAGCGATTCGTTGTTATTATCCTGTCAAAGGAATCGTTGCCGCGCTATCGCGCCATCGCGCCGTCGTCGTCGGCGCGGCGGATGCAGGGGGAGGATCATGAAAGCAATCGTTTTGACCAAATTCGGCGGGACGGAAGGTTTCGAGATTCAGGATCTGCCGCGGCCGACGCCGGGCCCCGGCGAACTGCTGGTGCGCGTCGTCGCCGCCGCGGTCAATCCGCTCGACGCCAAGCTGCGCAGCCGCCGCGCGCGGATGGCCATCGCGCTGCCGGCGATTCTCGGCTACGACGCGGCGGGGGTGGTCGAGGCGGTCGGGCCGGGAGCCGATTTTCGCGCCGGCGACAAGGTCTTTTATTCGCCGGGGGTCGACCATCCGGGGACCTACGCCGAATATCATATCGCCAAAGCGGCGCAGGTCGCGCTCAAGCCGGCGCCTCTCACTTTTCTGGAAGCCGCGAGCTTGCCGCTGGCCGGCTCGACCGCGTGGCAAGCCCTGTTCACGGACGCCGGCCTGAAAGCGGGCGAAACCGCGCTGATTCACGCCGCGGCGGGCGGCGTCGGCTCGCTGGCGGTGCAACTGGCGAAGGCGGCCGGCGCGCGCATTATCGCCGTGGCCAGCGCCGCCAACGCGGAGTTCGTCCGCGCGCTCGGCGCCGACGCGGTGATCGATCGCCACACCGACGATTTCGCGGACGCCGTGCTGCGCGAAACTGGCGGGCTCGGCGCGGACGTAATCTTCGACACGGTCGGCGGCGAAACCGTCGCGCGGAGCATTGCGGCGGCGCGGCCGCATGGGCGGGTGACGAGCATCGCCAGCGTCGAGGGCAATCTCAACCCGGCCTATTTGAAAAACCTCACCTTGCATTTTCTGCTGATGGAGCGCTCGCGCGCCACATTGGAGTTGCTGCGCGGCGCAGTCGATCGCGGCGAACTGCGGCCGATCATCGATTCGGTTTTTCCGCTCGTCGAGGTCGGCGCCGCCCACGAACGCCTGGAACGCGGCGGCCTGCGCGGCAAAATCGTGCTGCAGGTCGCGCCCGAAGCAACGGAAAAGTGACGCCGCCGGGCCTTGGCGATTTTCGAATGGGCGGAGGCGCGAAACGGACGGAGCGACGCCGCGCTACTCGCGATCCGTCATTTCCCGGAGCTGAAGCTGATTGCCGTCGGGGTCGATGAAGGTGGCGAAACGCCAACCGTTGAGGTTCATCGGGCCGGTGAGAAACGGCACGCCGAGTTTTTCCAGATCGGCCATCGCGACGGACAAATCCTGCACGTCGAACACCAGCGTCGCGCCGCCGGCGGGAATGATTTCTTCTTTGTCGGAAGCGCGCAGACCGACCCGTGCGCCGCTCTGCGGGTGGCGGAATTCGGCCCAACCGACCTGATCGTTGAGGTGCGCCAACGAGAGACCCAGCACCTCGCCGTAAAAATCGCACGCCCGCGGCAAATCGCTTACGCCGAACCAAACCAACAATCCGGTTTCCGACGCTTTCATGGGGCCGTTCCTTCCGCCACGTTCTCCGCACGCCGAGGCGCGGGGTTTGGGCTGTTCCGGCTCAACGACGATTTGCTCTTTTCGTATCGCAAAGCGGCGACCAATGCAAGCGGGATTTTGCCGCCGCGGCGCGAATTTTTCCAGATATGGGGTCGTCGGCGCCGCCCGGGTCCAAATGTTGGGGCGGCGGGCGCGTCCTCCGCATGGTCTTTTAAATGCAAATAACTTTGGCGCCGGCCGTGTTTTTGGCCGCGATGGTTGACAACGGCCCGCGGCGGGTGTTAAAGGTTTTCTGGGAACATCTTCACTGCCGGGAGTGTATTTTGTACACGGAATTTTACGGACTCAGGAAACTGCCGTTTTCCATTACCCCCGACCCGACGTTCGTCTACATGTCGCAGTCGCACCACGAGGCGCTGGCCCAGATGCTCTACGGCATCCAGGAACGCAAGAGCCTCATGGTCGTCACCGGCGAGGTTGGCGTCGGCAAGACGACGATGATTTACACGTTGCTTTCGCACATCGAGGACAATTCGAAAGTCGCGATCCTCTTCGACACGCACGTCGATTCGACCAGCCTTTACCGGTACATCTTCGCCGACTACGGCATCGAGGAAAAAGGCGGCGAACGCGCCGAGAACGTGCTGATTCTGCGCCATTATCTGGAAAAACGCGCCGAAAAAGGCGAGAAGTCGATCCTCATCGTGGACGAGGGCCACAACATGTCGGAGGAGATCCTCAACGAGGTCGTCTTCCTGACGAACCTCGAAACACGCACCTCGAAGCTGATGCAGATCATTCTCGTCGGCCAGCCGGAATTGAAATTCGTCCTCAACAGCCACAAGTTCCGGCAACTCAAGCAGCGCATCAACCTGCGCGCCGAAATCAAACCGCTGACGTACAAAGACACCAAGGCGTACATCCATCACCGGTTGACGCAGGCCGGCTCGACCAACCCCGAGATCTTCACCGAGCCGGCGTTGGATTTGATTTATCGCTTCAGCAAAGGCCTGCCGCGTCTGATCAATACGATCTGCGACAACACCATGCTGATCGGCATGGCGCGAAAAAAGCCGATCATCGGCGACGACTTCGTGCGCGAGACGTACACCGATCTGATGCAGCTCAGCGAAGAAGAAGAAACGCGCCTGCCCCCCGAGGCGGGCGAGGAAGAGCCGCCGCCCGCCGCGCCGCCGCCGACCCCTGCCGCCTATGCCGGCCCGCCGGGCAACGGCGAGGAAATCCTCGAACAGAACGACGTCGGCGCGCGGCCTCCGCTGACCGCCGTCGAGGCGGCCGCCGCGGCCGAACCGGAAAACGAGCGCGAGGAGGTGCAGATCGTCCGCCGCATCGTGCAGTTGCCGGACGGCCGGCAGGTCGAGCAAAAGGTGCGCAAAGTGCGCAAGGTGCACACGCGCCAGCGACTCGGCAAACGGCCCACGCTGCCGACCGTGATCGACCTTCCCGACCACGTCGGCATCGTCCGCCTCGGCCACAAATCCGACTCCGAAATGCTGCCGGCGATCGTCGCCGAAGATCCCGGCGCGTTGCGGCAATATCACATGCTCTGGAACAAAATGATTTCCTCCCCGGACGCGGCCAAACGGCGCGTGATCCTGGTGACCAGCAGCCTGCCGCAGGAAGGCAAAACGGTCACCAGCATCAATCTGGCGGCGACGATCGCGCAGGAGCCGGGCGTGCGCGTGCTGCTGATCGACGCCGACCTGCGCGCGCCCCGGGTCCACCAGGTGCTCGGCGTCGACGAAGCCAAATGCGGGCTGTCGCAGGTCCTGCAAGGCGAGTGCGAATTCCCCGCCGCGTTCTACAACTTCGAACTGCCGCGGTTGTATGTGATGCCGGCCGGCCAGATTCCGCAGGACCCGCTGGCGTTTCTGGTCAGCGCCAAAATGTCGGCGCTGCTGGAGCAGGCGCGCGGCATGTTCCATTATGTCATTATCGACTCGCCGCCGATTATCCCCATTCCCGACACCGTGCAGCTCGCGGGGATGGTCGACGGCGTCGTGCTCGTGGTGAAGGCCCGCGGCACGCCGCGCGAAGTGGTGGCGCGCTCGCTCGACGACTTGTATCAGAAGCCTGTCCTCGGCCTGGTGCTCAACGACATCGACGGCAAGCTGGCGCTGGCCAAGGGCGCCGGCTACGGGTATGGGTATGGCTACGGATACGGCAAATACGGTTCCGGACGCTACGGCAAGCCGTCGCGGCCGGCGCGGATTGTCGAAGCGGCCCCGGAAGCGAAAGAAGCCAAGGAGGCGACCACATTATGAAAACGAAGCTGCGGATTTTCGCCGTCGCGGCCCTCGCGGCCGGCGCGTTGGCGTTGGCGCTTGCGTACGCCGCCGACCAGGCCGGCATCATGGTCAGCGGCGCCGACGTTCTGGTCGTGCGCTTTCATGGCGCCGACGGCAAGGTCGCGCGCACACTGCGCGTGCAGCCGAACGGCGCGACCGCGTGGGAAGGCGACGCGAACGCCAAGGCCGACACGTTGAGCCTCTGGCTCGACCACGGGGGCGTCGTGTCGCCGCTCGGCGGCGGCGCGGCCGTCGAATCCGCGCTCTCCGACCCGAACGAGTTCGTCATCGGCCCGGGCGACGTGCTCGACATCAATGCCTGGAAGAAACCCGACCTGTCGCGGCAGGTTCCCGTGCGCCCCGACGGGCGGATCTCGCTGCCGCTGCTGGGCGATGTGAACGCCGCGGGCCGCACCGCCAATCAGTTGCGCGACGAACTGAACGCCGGCTTCGGCCGGTTTGTGAATTCGCCGGAAGTGACGGTCACCGTGGCGCAGGTGCACTCGTATCAGGTGTTTGTGCAAGGCCAGGTCGGGCACCCCGGCGCGTACCCGATGACCGGCCGCACGACGCTGGTGCAGGCCATCGGCCTCGCCGGCGGCTTCACCCAATTCGCGGCCACCCGCAGCATTGCGATCATGCGGCAAACGACCGCCGGCTCGCAACGCCTGGAAGTCAACTACGATCGCATCGTCGCCGGCAAAACCCCGGATGTGCCCTTGCGTCCGGGCGACACCATTGTCGTGCCGTGACGCGGCGACGGTGGCTGGCGATCCTGGCGCTGGCGACGGCGCTGGCGGTTCCGGCCGCCGGAGCGGCGGACGGCAAATCGACGCTGCTGCCGAGCTTCGATCTGTATGACGCGTGGACGGACAATTTCCTGCTGGCCCCCGATCATTCGCATCTCCCGCGCGTGACGGCTTGGTCAACTTCTTTCCAACCGGGCCTGCGTTACCGTTACGACTCCTTCCGCACGGAATCGTGGATATCGGTGGCGGCCGACTTCCTGCACGTCTGGAACCTGCGCGGCTACGACGGCTGGCCGGAGAGCGTCTTAGGCGACATCGAGTGGGCGTATTGGGCCTCGCCGTCGACGCGCGTGACGTTCGGCGAACAGTTGACGTATTACACCGATCCGCGCAACCAGCCGTTCTCGTCGGGGCGCGTGATCGAAACCCTGCGCACCGAATCGATCAACAACCGCCTGTTCGGGCAGATCGCGTATATGCCCGACCCGCTCGGTCGCCTGGACGCCGCCTACGCGTACGTCACCACGGAGTTCCGCGACCCCACGCTGTGGGACACCGTCGACCACCAGGTCACCACGCTCTGGACCCAGCAGATCGCGCCGTCGCAGAAGTTGATGATCTTCTACAATTTCAACCGCGTGCTCTTTTCGCACAATTATGATTTCATTCGCCATTTCATCGATCCGCACTATAAAATGGTTCCGGGTTTTCCCGTCGCCTTGCACAACGCCTACGATTTCGACACGCACACGCCCGGCCTTGGCTTCCAGTACCTGGCGACGCCGACGTGGACGGTCGAAATGCGCTCCGGCGTCATCGTCCCGTGTGTGGAGAAAGGCCGCCTGTACGAAGATCCCCATCTCGAATGGTATGAACGGATCGACGTCACCAAGTTGTTTTGGAAAATGCAGCTCGCGTTGTCCTACAACCGGGACTACGCCCCGGCCTACGGTCTGGCCGGCGCGTTCGTGACGCAGACCGTCGGCGGCCATCTCGACGAGCGCTGGTCGCTGAAAGTCGAGACCGTGCAGGATCTCTACTACACCAATTATTCGCAGCCGGGCACCAATTTGGACACCCTCACGGCGACGGTCGGGGCCACGTATTATTTCTACACCTGGATCGGCCTCGGCGGCAGCTACAATTTCACGGAGCAACTCGGCGGACCCGATGGCTCCCGCCAGCGCACGACCGCGGATCTCGCCCAAGTGCGGCTCTCGCTCGGAGTGCCGCGGCCCGACTGGATCCGGTTCTAGTCAAAAACGCCGGCATGTGAACGGATCATGATGAACGAACGGAGTCTGGGGCAGTTGATTCGGCTGGGGCCGATCATTCTGCTCGTCGCCGCCGTGGCGGTTTTTTTCTGGAACATTCTGACCTTCGCCGGCGTACTATTTTACTGGGACCTGAGCGCGGCCAACGTCCCCCTGCGCGACTTTTTTTTCAAGAACGTCGCGCACGGCCGCTTCCCGCTGTGGTCGCCGGAAATCTGCGGCGGCTTCCCGCTGTTCGACGAGGGGGAAGCCGGGCCGCTTTATCCCATTAACTACCTGTTGTTCACTTGGTTGCCCGCCTGGTTTGCGCTCAACGTCGCGGCGCTGCTGCACGCGTTCGGCAGCGCCGCCGGCGCTTATCTCTATTTGAAGCGATCGCATTCGGCCGCGGCGGCCGCGTTGGGCGGGATGCTCTGCATTCTCGGGGCGCCGCTCGTTTATCAGCTCATCCATTTTACGTTTTTCGAGACGTTCTGTTTGTTCCCGTGGCTGCTCTTCTTCTTCGATCGTTTTCTCGGCAAGGGCCGGATCGCCGACGCGCTCGGCGCGGCGCTCGTGCTCGGCGCGATGTTCATGACCGGCCAGCCGCAGGCGCCTTTTTTCGCCGCCGTCGCTTTTGGGATCTACGCGTTCGCCCTGGCCGCCGAGTCCTGGGCTTCCGGGCGGCCGCGGATCGCCGCCGATATCACAAAAACGGCGTTGGCGATCGGCTTGCTCGCCGCCGCCATGGTGTCCGCGATTCTGCTCGGCATGACGCACCTGCTGGCGCAGTCGATTCGTCACGGGGCGATGAACAGTTCGTTCATTTATCTGCACTCGCTTGTGCCGGACGCCCTGTCGCGCCTCGCCAGTCCGGCGCAGCACGGCCATTGGCGGGATATCACCTGGACCTTGATGGGCATGCCCGAAAAAGAAGTGACGGTCTATCTGGGCCTCGCCGTCTGGTGCTTCCTGCCGCTGGTTTTCGCCGCCGGCGCCGGCCGGCGCGACCGGGCGCATCTGGCGGTCGCAGCGTTCGGCCTGCTCTTCATCCTCGGCAAGGCCGGGCCGTTTACCGGCCTGATCGAACACGTGCCGCTGTTGAATCGCATGCGCGTGCCGACGCGGTTCATCGTGCCGATGTCGCTCTCGTTCGCCTTCCTGGCGGCCTCGGGATTCGACCGCCTCCGCCGCGAAGATCTCACCCGGCGCAAAGCGCTCTTGCTTCTGCTGGCCGGCGCCGTCGCCTGGTGCCTGTTCGCCTGGGGCGGCGCCGTCGCTGCCTTCGGCAAGGCTGCATTCGCCGGGCCGGCTTCCGGGCCGCCGCTGGACGACGCGCTGGAAAAATTGCGCGTCGCCCTGCGCGCGGACCTCCTTCTGCGCAGTTTTCTCCTCGCCGGTCTGGTCGCCGCGGCGCTGTTGCTTCATGGGGCGCGCGGCAAGAAACCGGTGCTTCAGGCGGCGCTCGTGGTCGTCATCGGCGGCATGATCTTTGCCGACCTGGCCACGTCCGGAAGAGCGGAGAATCCGGTGGCCAGACCCGCGCTCTACCGGCCGCAGGCGACGCTCGATTTCCTGCGACCGCGGCTCGACGGCTTTCGCGTTTATTCCGTCGAGGGCATGGTCGGGGGCACGCGGGGCGGCTGGGCGCAGGGCACGGATTCTTTTCTCGATTCGACCGAAGGGCTGCCGTACGCCACGCCGGCCCTGTACGGCCTGCGCGGGAGTTCCTGCGATTCGCCGCTCAATTTCGCGCGCTATAACCGGGCCCTCGAGCGGCCGACGCCGAATTGGCTGCGGCAGGCGTCGGTCAAGTACGTGCTGACGCGGCGCGACGAGGCGTTCCACCTGCCCAAAGCCGCGGACGCGGACCACGTCCAGATTTTCGCGGTCCCCGACCCGGCGCCGATTTACAGCCTGGCCCGCCGCCTGACGCTCGCCGCCGGGGGCGACGCCGCGTTCGCCGCGGTGACCGAGTTCGGCGACGACATGACCACCGCTGTCGTCGAGAGCGCGGACGAATCGCTGCCGATTGCGCCGGCCGGCGGATCGCTCGCGGTTCTTCGCGAAGAGCCGGATTTTCGCCGCCTGCGCGTGCGGACCGACGGGCCGGCGTTTGTCGTGGTGCGTGAAAACTACTACCCCGGATGGCGCGTGGCGATCGACGGCAAGCCGGCGCCGCTTTATCGCACCAATTATCTCTTTTCCGGCTTCGCGACGCCGGCCGGCGAACACGAGGTGACGCTCTCGTTCCGCCCCTCGGGTTTCCGCCCCGCGATGATAGTCAGTTGCGGCGCCTTTTTCGGCACGCTATTGCTGGCGCTGTTCTACCGGCCCTGGCGGCGGTCCCGCCCGGCGCTGTTGGACGAGCCGGCCGCGGAACGGATCGCCCGGCTGTCGCTCTGCGCGATTCTTGTGATATTCGCCCTGTTGCTCGCCGTCGCGATCGCCCGCCATCCCGATCTTTGGGATTTCTCGCAGGTGCAAAATCCGCGCTGGTGGTAAGGCAGCGCCGGCTCACTTCGCCGTCGCCGCGCCTGGCGGCTTGGGCAGATAGAAATATCCATGGCCGGCCGCCGCGGCGGGAACGTAATTTTGCGCGATCGCGCGCAAGAGGGCGTCGGGGAAACGCGAACGCGTCGCCAACGCCGGCCGCTCGGCCGGGCTGTCGAGTTCGATCAACGCGTAACGGCCGGCGCGAACGTTGTCGATCCACGGCGCGAAAGCGAATTTGCCCCGCGCGGCGAGGCGCGAGGCGAGGAACGGATTGATCAAGTCGAGTTTGGGCGCGCCGGCGAGCAACCCGTAGCCGGAATCCTCGAGCAGCACCGGGCCGCGCGCGGCCCGCACGAGGCCGACGGCCTCCGCGTCGCCCGCGGCGCGCAAGCCGGCGAGCATCGCGTGTTGCGCCGCCGCCGTGAGCGCCGCAAAGCACAGCGCCGCGCCGGCGAGCGCGGTCCGGCCGGCAAAGCGGTCGAAGAACGAAATCCGGCTGACCCCCAGGCCGAACCCAATAGCGCACGCGGCGTGAAACTCGAAAAAGTAGAACAAACTGGCGCCTTCTTTGCCGAGCGCCGCCAACCCGAGGGCGCACGCCGCAAAATACGCCGGCCACGGCGACTGCCGCCAACCCGCGCGGCCGGCGGCGAAGACGCCCAGCGCCGCCCCGCCCAGCGGCACGGCGCGCCACGGCCAAAACGCTTGGAAATACTTGCCGAGCTGATGCGCCAGGCCCGGCAACGAATACGACGTCAACGAAAAATCGACGACGTTGCGCCAAAACAGGCCGTGAAACGCGGCCTCGGCGAGCGCGATGGCGCCGCCGAGCATGAACGCATAGCAGATGGCGAACCGCGCCGCCGCGCGCCGGTCGCCCGCAACGAGCCAGACAAAAACGGCGATCGGCGCCGCGACCGCCGACTGCTTGGCGAACCACGCCGCGACGCAAATCGCCGCCGCCGCCAACCCGGCGCGCGCCGACGCCCAGCGATACGCGACCCAGACGCCCGCCAGCGACAACGCGGCGGCCAGCGCGTCGCAGCGCACCGTCGGCCCGAACAGCAAATTATCGCGCGTCAACAACACCGCGGCCGCGGCGGCCCCGGCGGCAAACCGTCCGGCGCCCGCGCGCCGCACGAAGGCGAACGCCAGCGCGGCCAGGGCCAATACCGATGTGACGCCGATGACGCGGCCCGCCAAGAACGGTGACGCGGCCGAAAGAAAGGCGCGAATCAACGCCACGTACAGCGGCGGGTAATTGTAGATCGGCAGCCGCCCGTCGAGCCCATCGACGTACAAGCCGCTGCCGGCGGCCCAGATCTTCGCCGCCCACACGCAGCCGCCTTCGAAGTTTTCCAGCGGAAACGGCCAGCGCGCCAACTGCATCATCGCGCCGACCGCGACAGCGCAAACGGCGACGATGGCCGCCGCGGGCGCGACCGCGCCGAGCCAACGATCGCGGCGCGCGCCGGCGATCACGGCGCGGCCTGCGCGGCCTTCGGCAAATAGAAATAGCCGTGGCCGGCGACGGCGGCGGGAACATAATCGCGCGCGATCTCACTCAGCAAGGATGCGGGAAACCGCAGGCTCGTCCCCAGCGACGGGCGGTCCGCCGGGCTTTCCAGTTGAATGAGCGCGTACCGCCGGGCGCGAACGTTGTCGATCCAGGGCGAAAAATCGAATTGGCCGCGCGCGGCGAGCCGGGACGCGATGAACGGCGTGATCAGGTCCATCTGCTGCACGCCGGCGAGCAGCCCGTAGCCCGAATCCTCCAGCAGCACCGGGCCGGCCGCGGCGCGCACCATGTTGACGGCCTCGGCGTCGCCCGCATGGCGCAGGTCCGCGAGCATGCCGCGGAACAACAGCGCCGTTAGCGCGGCGAAACACAGCGCGGCGCCGGCCAGCGCAATCCGGCCGGCGGCGCGGTCGAATAAGGCAATCCGGCTGACGCCCAGGCCGAACCCGACGGCGCAGGCGGCGTGAAATTCGTAGAAGTAAAGCAACGTCGCGCCTTCCTTGCCGAGCGCCGCGAGGCTGAGCGCGCAAAGCGCAAAATACGCTGGCCACGGCGACTGCCGCCAGCCCGCGCGGCCCGCGGCGACGAGGCCGAAGGCGGCCCCGGCCAGCGGCACGGCGCGCCACGGCCACATCGCCGGGCGGACATAGCGGACCAGGTGATGCGCCAGGTCCGCCAGCGAGTACGCCGACCGCGAAAAACCGATGATGTTGCGCAAAAACAGGCCGTGAAACGCCAGTTCGGCCAACCCGATCGCGCCGCCGAGCAGGACCGCGTAATACGCCGCGAACCGCGCCGCCGCGCGGCGCTCGCTCGCGAGGCGCCAGGCGAACACGGCGACGGGCGCCACGACCGCCGTCTGCTTCGTGAACCACGCCGCAACGCAAATCGCCGCCGCCGCGGCCAGCCCGGCGCGCGACGACGCCCAGCGATATGCGACCACCACGCCCGCGAGCGACAGCGCGGCGGCGAGCGCGTCGCAGCGCACCATCGGCGCCAGGAGCAGGTTCTCCCGCGTCAGCAACACCGCGGCGGCGGCGGCGCCCGCGGCGAAACGCCCGGCGCCGGTTTGCCGCACGAAGGCGAAGGCCAGCGCGGCCAGACCCAGCACCGACGCAACGCCGATCAGGCGGCCCGCCAGAAACGGCGACCCGGACACGGCGAAAACGCGCAGCAACGCCAGATACAACGGCGGGTAATTGGTCAGCGGCACATGGCCGGCGAGCCCGTCGACATACAGATCGGCGCCCGCGGCCCACGTTTTCGCCGCGATCACGCAGCCGCCTTCCCAGTTTTCCAAGGGAAACGGCCATCGCGCGAATTGCGCCATCCCGCCGATCGCCACGCCGCAGACGGCGACGACGACCGCCGCGGGCAGCAGCGCGTCGAAAAGCCACTTGTTGCGCACGGCTAGCCCCGCCAAACGCGATCGCGATACCAGAGCGCCGCCTCGACGAACGTCTGCACGGTGTCGTATTTCGCGCGCCAGCCGAGGTCGGCCAGGGCGCGGCCGGTTTCGTAGCAAGTGTGCAGCGCGGGGTCCGGCTGGAATTCCGGCACGGCGAACGGGTCGTCGAACCAGGTCGTCACGGTCTTCGCCGCCTTCAGCAACGGCCGCGGCAGCGACAGCGCGAAGCTGCGGCTGTCGTAGGCCTCGGCCACGGCCGCGATCAACTCGCCCACGGTCGCCGCGCCGCGGCCGGCGACGTTGTAAATGCGGCCGGCGGCTTGCGGGCGCGCCAGGCAGCGGTCGATCAGATCGACGGCGTCGCGGCTGTGCACGCAATGCTTGAGCTTGCCCGCGCCGCCCGTGACGGGGATCGGCAGGTGGCGCAGGGCGAGGTCGAACAGCCGGTTGATGCGCGACCAACTGGCGTAGAACGGGCCGAGCGGCGTGGCGAAGCGCAGGATGACCGGCTCGATCTCGCCGCGGCGGTGCATCTCGATCAGCGCGTACTCGGCTTCGAGTTTCGCGCGGCCGTACGGGCCGTTCGGCGCGGGCGGCGTCTGCTCGCTGCACGGGCACTCGCGCGGCGGCGGGCCGTAGACGCTTTCGCTGCTGGCGAAGATGAACCGCGCGACGCCGGCGTCCCGCGCCGCCTCGGCCAGCCGCCGGGCGCCGATGAAATTGACGGCGAACATCGTCTTGTCGTAACCGCTCGGGCCGAGGCGTTCGAGCAGGTCGCGTTCGGGCCGCGCTTCGGCCAGGTGCACCACGACCTCGGCCCCGGCGACGGCGCGGCGGGCGATGGCCGGGTCGGTCGCGTCGCCGATCACGGTTTCGCAATCCTCGAACCACGGCCGGTCGAGCAGATCGATCGCGCGCAGCGGCAGCTTTTTCTCGCGCCAGGCCGCGATGAGCAGCCGGCCGAGGCGTCCGCCGGCGCCGGTGATGGCAATCATGTCGCTTCTTCCTTGTCCAGCCGATCGCACAATTGCGCGAGGTGGACGAAACTCCGCTTCACCCACTCGTCTTCCTGATCGGCCGCGCGCCGCGGCGGATCGACCCGCACCGCGCACAGCCCCGCGAAGCCGGCGCGGTCGAGCAGGCGCAGAATCTCCGCCAGGTCGATGCGCCCGTCGCCCAGCGGCGTCGCGCGCGCGGTCAATCCGGCGCCGGTCACGTCTTCGAGCACGACCAGCGCCGCGTGCGGGGCGAGCAGTTCGGTGGCGCGGTACGGGTCTTCGCCCTGCGCGACGAACCGCCCGACGGCCAACGAAAAGCGCAGGTTGGACGCGTCGGTCAGTTCGAACAGCCGCAGCAGCGTTTGCGTCTTGAACGCGCCCTGGTTTTCGATAGCGACGGTCAGCCCGCGGGCCGCCGCCTTTTCGCACAGGCGGCCGAGGCGCGGCGCCAGCGCCCGCGCCAGATACCACGAGCCGACGGCGAGCGAGGTGGCCGGCGTCCACGACACCGGCGAGAGCAGGCTGAGCGGCACGCGCACGACCTTCGCCGAAAGCGCCTGCGCGTAATCGAGCATCGCCTGGCGGCGGGTCCGCGCCGCGCCCCACAGCGCTTTGGGCAGCGCCAGCGGGGCGCCGCCGCCCAGCGCGTATTCGAGGCGAAACTCGCTTTGCAGCGACAGCAATCGGGCGGGGTTGTCGCGCAACGGCGGGGGCAACGCGATGTAATCGAGCAGCAGGCCTTCGGCGCCGAGTTCGACCGCGCGGCGCACGATGCGCGGCACGGCGTCGACGCCGGCCTTCCACGCGCGGCGGCAGCTCCACCAATCCAGGGCCGGTCTGATCGTCAGGGGCGACTCCTTTGGGGGCCGTACGTTAACGAAAAAAAACGGATGGCGCAAACCGCCGCGAACAGGCTACATTAGGCGCAGACTGGCGAATAACTTCGAGGTGCGGCATGGTGGGCGTCGCGATTGTCGTGGCCGCGGGCCGCGGCCGGCGGATGGGAGGCGGCGAGCTTCCCAAACAATATCTGGACCTCGGCGGCGCGCCGATTCTCCAGCGCACGCTGGAAGCCGTCGGTGCGGCGTCGGAGGTCGGGGCGATCGTGCTCGTCGCGCCGCGCGGCGACGTCGTGTTTTGCTGCGACGAACTCGTGGCCAAGGCCGCGCTGGCGAAAGTCAAACGCGTCGTCGCCGGCGGCGCGTCGCGGCAAGCGTCGGTCGCCGCGGGCCTCGAAGCGATCGAGCAGCTCGGCTTGCAGCCGGATGTGGTCGCCGTACACGACGGCGTGCGGCCGTTCGTCGAGGCCGCCGTGATCGACCGGACGATGCGCGCCGCCGCGAATTTCGGGGCCGCGGTGGCCGCGACGCCGGTGGCCGAAACGATCAAGGCGATCACCGACGACGGCTTCGTGCGCACCACGCCCGACCGCCGCCATCTCGTGCGCGCCCACACGCCGCAGGCCTTCGCCTATTACACGCTCGTCGAGGCGCATCGCCGCGCCGCCGCCGACGATTTCACGGGCACCGACGATTGCCAATTGGTCGAACGCGTCGGCGGCCGCATCGTCATCGTCGAAGACAGCGACCGCAACATCAAAATCACGACGCCGACCGACCTCATCTTCGCCCGCGCGCTTTGGAAGGAACTGCACAAATGACGCTGCGCATCGGCCATGGTTACGACGTGCACCGGCTGGTCGCCGGCCGCCGGCTGGTGCTCGGCGGGGTTGAGATTCCCTTCGAGAAAGGCCTGCTCGGCCACTCCGACGCCGACGTCCTCGCCCACGCCGTCGCCGACGCGGTGCTCGGCGCCGCCGGACTGGGCGACATCGGGCGCCATTTCCCCGACACCGACGTCGCCTTCGCCGGGGCCGACAGCCTCGACCTGCTGCGCCGCTGCGTCGCGCTGGCCGCCCAAAAAGGCTGGGCGCCCGCCAACGTCGACACGGTGGTCGTCGCGCAACAGCCCCGCCTTGCGCCGTACGCGGAAGATATGCGAAAGAACCTCGCCGCCGCGCTCGGCCTCGACCCCGACGCGGTGAACGTCAAGGCCAAAACCGAAGAGGGTCTGGGCTTCACCGGCGCCGGCGAGGCGATCGCCGCGCACGCGGTCGCATTGCTCACGGCCGTGAGCGACGCGACAGCGAACAGCGAACAGCGAGCAGTGAACAGTGAACAGTGACGCCGCGTCGCATACCCTGTCTCACTTATTCGAGGGCGCCGCGAAGGTTCGCCAGCTTTCGCGGCCTATCCCCCTTGACGGCAATATCGCAATTTTCGAGACCCGGCGGCGAACCGGGGCAATGAGACTGTTTGCTGTTCGCTGTTCACTGTTCGCTGTTCGCTGGTCACTTTTCACTGCTCACTGTTCACTGTTCACTTCGCGGAGCCCCCGATGACCGCCCCTGTACGAGTTCGTTTCGCCCCCAGCCCGACCGGCGCGCTGCACATCGGCAGCGCCCGCGTCGCGCTGTTCAACTGCCTGTTCGCTCGGCGGCACGGCGGCGCGTTCATCCTGCGCATCGAAGACACCGACGCCGCGCGCTCGCAAGCTGTGCACGAGGCGGAAATTTTTGCCGCCCTGCGCTGGCTCGGTCTCGGCTGGGACGAAGGGCCGGACGTCGGCGGGCCGTACGGGCCGTATCGCCAATCCGAGCGGCGCGACCGCTACCGCGCGGCGCTCGACCAGATGCTCGCCGGCGGCCACGCGTATCCGTGTTTCTGTTCGGAGGCGCGGCTCGAAGAATTGCACCAACGCCAGGCCGCGGCGAAGCAGCCGCCGCGCTACGACGGCAAATGCCGCGATCTGCCCGACGACGAACGCCGCACTCGCCTCGCGGCCGGCGAGCCGCACGTCGTGCGCTTTCGCACGCCGCGGCACGGCGAACTCGCCGTCGACGATCTGATCCGCGGCCGCGTGCCGGTGGCGCTGAAAAACCTCGACGACTTCATCCTTGTGCGGACCAGCGGCGACCCGGGCTTCATCCTCGCCGGCGCGGTCGACGACGCGGCGATGGGCGTCACCCACGCCCTGCGCGGCGAGGACCACCTGACCAACACACACCGGCAGTTGTTGATCTTCCAGGCGCTCGGCGCGACGCCGCCGCGCTTCGGCCACCTGCCGCTGATCGTCGACGACGACGGCAAGAAATTGTCGAAGCGCCTCGGCGACCTGACCATCATGGAACTGCGCGAGCAGGGCTACCGGCCCGAGGTGATCGTCGCCCATCTGGCGCGGCTGGGCTGGGCGGCCCCGCCGGAGGCGACAACGCTGGCGGACATGGCGGCGGCGTTCGAGGTCGAACGCGTGGCGCGCCGGCCGGCGCGCATCGCCCTGGCGGATTTGCGCCACCGGCAGGCGTCGTGGCTGCGTGGGCTCGACCCCGCCGCCCTCGCCGCCGCGGCGCGCCCGTTCCTCGCCGGCGCCGAAATCGCCAACTTGGAAGCGAAGGCGGCGCTGCTCGTCGAAGAAGCGCACACGCCGCGCGAGTTGGCCGAGAAGATCGCCGCGCTCGAAATGCGTCCGACGTGGGACGATTCAACCGCGGCGATTCTGCGCGAGCCTTCGGCCCAGGCCGTGATCGCCGCCTTCGCCGCCGAACTCGCACGCCTGCCCGCCTTCGCCGCCGCCTCGATCGCCCCGGCCATCGCTGCGGCCGGCGCCGCCGCGGGCGTCAAGGGCAAGCAGTTGTACCAGCCGCTGCGCCTGGCTCTCGAAGGCAAGCTGCACGGCCCCGACCTCGCCGCCTTGGCTGCCGCGCTCGGGCGGGAGGAGACATCCGCTAGATTGGCTATCGCCGCTGCCCCTAATTGACCAATTTGGGAATCCAATAAAATCGGTACGCTCATATTCGCGTGCATTCGGTTAGACAATAAAAGTTTACGAAAAGTAACGCCGCATTTCCATTCCACCGATTCGCGGCGACGAACCAAACCCGCAAGCACCGCGTAACCGTCTAAATTTATAGTGAAATATCGAAATCCACCGCTTGGCCCGATCCTTGAAATGGTTTGGCTTACAACCCGAGGAGGAAAGACACTGATGGTGAACTTGGCGCTCAACGCGGCGGTGGCGGTGATTCTGTTGCTCGGTCTGGCGGCGATGCGGCGGTTCGGCCAGGCGGCGGTAGCCAAACGCCGGATCGGCGAGGCGAACCGTTTCGAGGAAATCATCGACGAGAAAGCGCGCCGCGCGGTCGGCAAAGGGCGATCGCGCAAGCCAGCCGTCGCCGGCCTCGTGGCCGGCCGCGACGCGGTGCGGCCGGCGCCGTACTCGGCGGTGCGGCGGCCGCCGCAGGTTCGCGTGCCCACGGGGCATTGACGCGGCCGGCGCTTCGGTTGTCCGGAACGTCGGGGCGCCGCTCGCCGCGCCCCGCATTGATCGCGCCTGGAAAGGCGCTCTTACAGATGGGGGAGGGCGGGCACCGGAATTCCGCATTCCGCATTTCGCATTCCGCATTTCGCATTCCGCATTTCGCATTCCGCATTCCGCATTTCGCATTCCGCGTTCCGCAATCCGCATTCCGCAATCCGCATTCCGCAATCCGCAATCCGCAATCCGCATTCCGCATTCCGCATTCCGCATTGAGCTAGCGTCCGCACTTTTGCCAACGCCGCACAAACGGTGTAAAAAAATCGAAATCGTTTCCACGCGGCGCCGAAGCAGGAACGCGCTGCGGTCGGATCATTAATGACGGACATTCACTATCTGCTGATTCGCCGCCGGCATCTGGATTCGGACGCCGCGGCGGCACAGGCCCGATTGCTCGCGGAAAAGTGCGGCGTGGACCCGTACAACGCGCGGTTGGCGCTGGTCGGCGAAGGTCTCGCGGCGCTGCGCAACGGCGATCCGGATGCGCTGCGGGCGGCGGGGCCGACGCTGACCGAATTGGGATATCAATGGCGGGTGGCCAGCCCCCCGCCGCGCAATTGGGCGCCGCAGACGATTCACCGCTTCCGCGAAGAGGGCGACGGCCTCGTTTTCGAAGGCGGCGGACCGACGCGCGAATTGCGGCGCGGCGCGACCGTTTTGGCGGTCCTCGCCGGTTTGCAAGGCGATCTGCTGACGAAGCTGACGCGCAAAGCGACGTTCCACGCCGGTCCGAGTTCGCCGCTTGGCGACGACGAAAAATACCACGAGATCATGACGCACGGGCCGGTGCTCGACCTGTACATCGCCGGGGACGGCGGCGCGGCGCCGACGCCGCTGCGCGTCGCGCCGGGGCATTTCGACCCGCATTCGCTCGGCGACCGCGCGGCCGTCGACGGCAAGCGCAACCTGCATGAAACGCTGGCGCTGATCCGAAAATTCGCCGGGCGGCTCGATCTGGACCTGAATTTCGGCCTCGCGCAGCTTCCCGATTGCCTTTTCGACCACGCGCAAACCGCCGACGCGGCGGCGCACAACCTGAAAAGCCTGGCGCTCTACGGCTGGTGGACGGCGCAATTTCTGCGGCCCGGCGACGGGCCCGTGCCGGAGGCGGCGCCGGCGGCGGTCTTGCCCAGCCTGACCGCGCCCGCCGCGGCGATGTTCACCAGGCCCGTGGCGCACGCGCCGGCGACGAATTTCGCGCCGGCGATATTGGCCGACCTGCCCCCGCCGCCGCCGCCCAAACACCCGGCGTGGGTCCTTGATCGGTACAACATCCTCGTCGCCTACGTCATCGGTTGCTGCGGGCTGGCCGCGCTGACGATGTTCTCCGATTTGTCGTCGACGCTCGCGGCGCGCGTTCTGCACCGCGCGTTGATTAACGGCGGTGGCCTCTACTTCGCGCTGGCCGCCGCCGCGTTCTACGAATTCACGCGGTTCTTGAGGTTGAAACGCTACATCGACGACATGCCGGAATCCAAGGCGCGCTCGGCGGCGATGGGCATGGTCGAATTGCGCGGCGTCTGCGAACGCGCTTGCAACCTGACGACGCCCCTGACGCAAGCGCCGTGCGTTTATTTCCGCTACGACCGATACAGCGTCGACGAGGGACCGCGCGGCGAGCAGGGATGGCAAAGAATCGGCACGTTGATTTCGGGCGACGCGCCGTTTTATCTGCGCGACGAAACGGGCCGTGTTTTGATCGATCCCGCCGGCGCCGACTTTCGCGCCACGAACCAGCAAATGCTCTTTCGCGAGGCGGCGATGGCGACCGGTCAGACGCTGCCCCTGCCCCCGACCGAACGATATGAGTTGAACTTCATTCCGGAAGGCGCGCCCGTGCTCGTCGTCGGTTTTGCCGGGCCGCGGCCGATCGCGGACAGGCGCACGCCTCAAGAAGAAGCGGAGCGGACAAAGAGCCAAAGCGAGCAGATGGTCGTCGGCCGGCCGCCGTTGCGCGGGCTGCCGTTCGTCGTTTCGACGTCGACCGAGAACTATCTGGCCATGAATTACGGCATCATCAGCGTGCTGTTTCTGGCGGGGACGCTGGCGGCAACGGCGGCCGGCGTGTGGGCGGCGATGAACTGACCGGCCGCGGGCCGCAACGGGCCGAGGAGCGAACGATGGCGTTTCTGGCGATATTGGCCGCACTGGTCGCGGTTTTGCTGCTTGCGGCGGCGGCCTACGCGGTCATCATTTTCAACGGCCTGGTGCGCCTGCGGAACGAAGCCGACAAGGCCTGGAGCAACATCGACGTGCTGCTCAAGCAGCGCCACGACGAGATCCCCCGCCTCGTCGAGGTCTGCCGCGGCTACATGCAGCACGAACACGAAACGCTCGAAGCCGTCGTTCGCGCCCGCGCCGCGGTCGGCGCCGCCCGCGGCGACGCAGGCCATTTCGCCGCGCAAACCGCCGTCACGCATACGCTGCAGTCGCTGTTCGCCGCGGTCGAAGCGTACCCCGATCTGAAAGCCGACGCGGCGTTTCGCCAGTTGCAGAGCCGCATCAGCGAATTGGAAGATCTGATCGCCGACCGCCGCGAACTGTTCAACGAAACGGCGAATTTCTACAACACCCGCGTCGAGCAATTCCCCGATTCGTTCGTCGCGCAGGCCCGCGGCTGGACGCCGCGCGCGCTGTGGCGCATCGCGCCGGCCGACCGGCAAGTCGCCGCCGTCCGGTTTTCGCCGCCCGGAAAGTAGAACTCGTCATAAGATTGACCGCTCGATCAAAGGTGTTTCGCGCAGACCCCTCCCCGAAAATTTCGTCTCTCGAAATTTTCCGCCCCTCCCCGCCGCGGAGAGGGGCGAACAGGGACGCGATCAGAGTCGCCCGCAAAAATGGCCTTTTTTGCCGTTCCGGCCGCGTCGGGGCGGTTCGCGAACCGCCCCTGCATGCGCGCCTTCGGCGCGGATTCCGGCCCCCCTCCGCGGCGGGGCATAGGCTTTAGGATAAAGAGCGGCGACGCTTGGAAAAGCGGATTTGCCTAATCCTTTCTCGGCGGGCGCAGACCTCTCCCCCGGCCACGCCCGGCGTGGCCGCGCCCCTCCCCGGCGCAGGGAGGGGCGAGAAGACACCGTGGCGGACCCGCCTCGCGGAGAGATCCTGCACGGCCCGCGAGATCGCCTTCGCCGTGGTGAAAAAACGCA
>CAZHPN010000002.1:0-82671 GCA_964534375.1 uncultured bacterium
CACGCGGCCGGCACGTTTTTCGTCGATCTCCGCGAGCAAGACGTCGACGGATTCCTGCGCGGCGTCTTCGACGAAACCGCACGTGTTGACGACGACCAGATCGGCCGGTCCGTCGGCGACCAATCGCCAGCCGGCGCGCGTCAACTGGCCGGCGAGGCCTTCGCTGTCGACCAGATTTTTGGCGCAGCCGAGACTGGTGACGCGGAAGGTGCGGGCGCTCAAGCGAGCATCTCCAGAAAGGCGTCGAGACGCGTCGCCAATTGGCCGGAAAGCGGCCCCGGGCGGTCGCCTTCCAGCGCCAGCGTCGGCAACGGCAAGCGTTCCTTGATGACGATGTGCTCGATTTGCCGGTGACAAAAGGCCTGCAAGTAATGCAACACGCCGTGAACGCCGCGGCGCGCGGTCTCGCCGGCGAGGTCGTTCAACCGGTGGGGCAGCTCGTACGGATACGTGTAGCGGCAAAATTGTTCGACCAGATCGGCGCAATCGTAGGGCATCGCGAATTGGCGCGGCACTTCGTCGAAGACGATGCGGGCGCCGCGCGTCTCCAGCGCCGCGAACAGATCGTCGTAAATCGGCGGCACGCCGAGCAAAGCCAGGCGCCGCGCCGCCGGGGCGGGCCGGCGACGTTTCGCGCGGCGCAGGAATTTTTGCAGTTCGGCGTCGAAACGGTCGGCGTCGCCTTGAAAATCCGAAGCGGAAACCAGCCAAGCGTGCAATTCGGCGGAGCCGACGCGGCCCTCTTCCCACGCCAGGCGATCGAGTTCGGCGAGTCGCCGGCGCAACGGCGCCCACCGGCGGCGCACGGCCTCGGCCTTGGCCATCGTCGTGCCAAGCCGGGCGGCGAAATCGGCGAGCGCGCGGGCCACGTCCGCCGGCTCGCGCTCGGGCGGGAAAGCGAAGGGGATCGTGTCGACGCCGCGGTGGCGCAGCACCTCGGCCAGCGCGCGCGTGTTGGCGCAGTCGCCGCTCGTGACGGTCACGACCGCATCGGCGGCGCCAGCGACGGCTGCCGCGTAAATGCCCTTGATCCAGGCGCAGACGCCGGGCGGAAAGCCTTCGGTTTCGGCGCGGTCGAGCATGCGGTCGCGCTGCGGATCGGCGATGAAAACGTTGTTGAGATCGATCGGCCGGCCCCCGGCCGCAACGATGATTTCGTGCGGAACGGTCGAGGTCAAACCGAGGCGCTTGGACATAGGCGGCCGCGTCAATCCTTGATCAGAATATAATACAAGACGATGATGGCCACCGCGAGGACGCCGGCGAAGAACAGCGCGCCATTGGCGAAGCCGCTTAGGCCGCCGTACCCGTGAAAATCGGTTTGCACGAAATCGCGGCCCTCCAGAGTGAAGTGGTGCAGAGGGGCCAGCGACCAGGCGGCGAAAAGCAACAAGAAGAGGTACTTTCGGCCGTTGGCCCAGAACCACCCGACCGCCGCGACAAGCACCGAAGCGATGATCCCCAACGGATTGATCATGATGCCGAGGAATGCGCCTTTTTCCCACGCGAGGGCGATCAACGCCCAGTTCGTCTGCAACCAGTCCATCTTGACCTCCCGCAAAGTCTCGAAAATTCCCGCTTTGTCACCCTATAAGTTAGCCAGTCTTTGGGAAATCTGTCCGAGTTTCTTGAGCGCTTCCGGCGCGTTTTCGACCGTCTTCGTCAGGTTGTTCAGCGAATCCTTGAGCGCCTCGGCGACTTTCGCGGCTTGCAGCGGGTCGCTAACCAGGCTGCGATAATTGTTCATCAGGTCTTTTCCGTCTTGAAGCAGTTTCGGCGCGTTGCCGGCTGCTTTTAGCAGAACATTCTGCGCGAGTTTCACGTTGTGTTGGGCGACTTGCCGCAAGTTCACGTTCGGTGTCTTCTGCAACGCGGTTACGCTGGCGGCCGCCACTTGGATGACATGCTGAGCGTGCGCCAGCGAGGCGTACGTGATGGCGGATTGTTTGTCCCAGTTCGCCACGTGTTGATTGATTCCGGTCACGTATGAGATTTTCGAGCTCTTCACGCCGTCCCACTTGCCGTTCTGATACGTCTGAAGGGCTTGGTCAAGATCGGACAACTTAACCAGGGATCGCGCGATATCGCAACTTCCGCCGACCGCCGTAAGCGCTAGCGCGGCAAACGCCAGGAGGATACCGATGTTCTTGCGGTTCATTTCGCCTCCGCGGCAAGATTTCCGGCCCGCGATTTTCTTTCGTGATCATCGTAAAAGGCCGCTGCCGCCCTGTCAACGCGCCGAACACGGCTCCGTCGCGAGATCATCCGGACATGTTGTCTCACGCGACCGGGCCCTTTCCCCAACGGCCACGGTGTTGTATACGTTAATCGTGAGTGGCCGCGCCGACGGTGCGGGCGGCCGGGACCCGCGCGGGTTGCCGTTCGCGAATGGCGGGCGTTGAGCCGGGTTTTCTTGACTTTATCGACGCGGGCGTTATTCTGAATAATGACCTGCTTCACAAGGAGGATGCCCATGCGTAAGTACATGTTGCGTCCAGTGGCCCACTGCTCAGAGGGTTGCTGTAGTTAGTCCCGGGCACGACATAAAACTGCCTGACGCTGAAACAAACCGGATGATCGGTGAAAGCCGCATCCGGTTTTGTCGTTTTGGCGGCGCGACGCGCACTGTCGATTTTGCGGCCCGCGGCGACGGTTGACGCGCCCCGGGCAATCGCCTAACCTGAAAACAACCGGTAATTTCGATGACGGAGAGCGAGCCATGCGATTGCGGACGTTGCTGATGGCGGCGGTTTGTTTGACGGCGCTGGCGGTTCCGGCGTGGGCGGAGGATGTCGTCGACGAGCACGCGCCGGCGTTCGGCCTGCACGGCGTTTATTCATTCGTGCCGAACTCGTTTCTGAGCCTGGCGTACTCGAAGCACACGTCGATCTCGGCCGTCGGCTACGGCGCCTGGTTGACGTACGGCTTCAAGCAATACGATCTGGCGTTCCAGGTGAATAACTGGAGCGCGCAGATGGGCAACGGCGAATGGCTCTCCCAGGGGGCGACGATCGACAACGCGCACTGGATCACGACCAAAGGTCTGGGCGCGGCGGATTTCTCGGCGTCGATCCTGTGGAAATGGCGCGTGCATCCCGCGGTCGAGCCCTTTATCGGCCCGACGCTGGGCGTCGCTTTCTTATACGGCAAGGTCAACGAGGACGACGCGAACGCCGATCAGACCTCCCCCAACTTCGGCAAGCCGCTCGGTCAGCCGGAAAAAAAGACGATCCCGCCGGTGGTGCCGAACGTCGGGTTCCTGACCGGTTGCCGCTTTTACCCGACGCCGAATTTCCGGATTTCGGTCGACCTCGGCATCTACCTCGGCTTCTCAGCCGGGTTGAGCCTCGGGTACGCGTTCTAAAAAACCTCCGGCTAGAATGAAGTCGCGCGGCGAAAGTTTCACCGGCCGTTCATTGCCGCCCGTTCGTCGTCGTCGGCAGCGCTCGCGCTGAGTCGCCGATGAAGCAGCGCGCGCTACGCCGCTGATTTTTTCCTTTTTCCTTTTTCCTTTACTATCCTCGCCCATGCAACATCCGACGCCGATTCTCCATTCTTTGGGCCTGCTGAAGTGGGTCTTGGTGGCGCTGCTCACCGTGGTGGTGCTCGGCACGCTGGGCTACATGCTGCTGGAAGATGCGTCGCTCCTTGACGCGCTGTTTATGACCGTCACGACGATTACGACGGTCGGGTTTCGCGAAGTGGTCCCGCTGCGTCCGGCCGGCCGCATTTTCACGATGTTGCTGATCTTCGCCGGTTTCGGCGTCCTCATGCTGGCGTTCGGGGTGCTCACGCAGACGGCGGTGGAAGGCACTTTCCGGCGCCTGGTGGAGAATCGACGCATGCAAAATCAAGTGGACAAACTGAAGAAGCATTTCGTGCTGTGCGGTTGCGGCCGCATCGGCCGCCACGTGCTCAACGAGATGCGCGAACTGGGCCAGCCCGTCGTCGTGATCGAGTCGGACGCGGAGGCGGTCGAGGCGTTGAAGCAGGAAGGCGTGCTTGCCCTGCACGGCAGCGGCGCGGAAGAGGAAATGCTCGTTCGCGCGAACCTGGCCGCCGCCCGCGGGCTGATTGTGGCCGTTGGCACAGACGCGGAATCGGTGTTCATCATTCTAACGGCCCGCGATCTCAACCCCGATTTGTTCATCCTGGCGCGGGCCATCGAGGAGAAGAACGAGGACAAGCTCCGGCGCGCGGGGGCCAACCGGGTGATCGCGCCCTATCGGTTCATCGGCAAACGCATGACCAGCTTCATCCTGCATCCGACGGTCGTCGACATGCTCGATTCGGTGATGTTCGCCGGCGAACTCGACCTCGGCATGGAGGGCATGCTGGTGCACGCCGCCAGCCCGCTTGCGGGTCGGACGCTGCGCGACAGCAATATCCGCGAAAAGCACGGCCTGATGATCATCGGCGTGCGCAAAGCGCAGGGGAACATTTTGTTCAATCCGGCGGCCGATGAAGTCATTGAGCCCGGCGACACGCTCGTTTCGATCGGCGAGAAGGACGCGCTGGGAAAATTGGCCAAGTTGCTCGGGGGAGAGTAGCCAGTGGCCGTTAGCCGGTAGCCAGTAGCCGGTAGTCAGTAGTCAGTAGCTGTGGGCCAACCTGCTCGCGCCAATGGAGCTTCTCAAGTTAAGGTTTCGTACAACGCCCGGGAAAGGCGGCCCCGTGGCTAGTGACTACTGACTACTGACTACTGACTACTAACTACTGTCGACCAACCACCCGCTCACCCGCACCGATAGCAGCCGCTTTCCAAATCCCGATAAAAACGAATGTCTTCGACCCGGCGCTTGGCCCGGCCGCGCCGGCGATCGACGATCTCGACGCCGCGCGCCGCTAGGTCGCGCCGCCGTTCCAGCAGCGGTTCGCCGACCACCGCGTCCACCACGTAGACGAGGCAGCCGCCGCGCGCGGCGTAGGTCTGGCCGTAGGAGATGGGCGTGCGCGTCGACGGCTGTTCCATCAGCGACGCCAGCACCGGCTCGCGTTTGCGGGCGCCGGACGCGAGCAGCAACACGGTGCGCGCCGCGAACACCAGCGACGCGCCCATGCTCACGGCGAACCGCGGCGAGTCGTTCATCGTCGCGAAATGCCCGTCGGCGACGGCATTGCGGACCGTGTTTTCGTCGAGGCGGACCAGCAGCATTTTGCCGGCCGAGAACGGAATTCCGGCTTCGTGAAAGGCGACGTGCCCGCGCCCGCCGACGCCGATGACTTGCAGGTCGATGCCTCCGGCCTTGGCGATCCGCCGCGAATAACCGTCGAGAATCGCGTGCTTGATCCATGACAAATAGGCCGATTGCGCGGCGGGACGAATCGCGATCGCCCGGCCCGAATCGCGGCCGATCTCACGCCAATCGCCGGGCCACAACCGTAGATTCCGCTCCAGGTCGATTTGCTCGATCAGTGCGCCGCAGGGCAGGTTGGTTTCGGCGAACGGCCGGCGCAGCAGCCCGAAGAGTTCGGTAATCATGAAATAGCTGTAACTGGCCGGGTGAATCGTGCGCTGCTGCGGGTTGTCGCCGGGCAGGCCGACGTACTCGTCGAGGTTGAAGGTGCGCACGCGGGCGGCGTCGAAGCCGTCGCGGTTGGCCGCCGCCGCCAGATGTTTGTAGAGGCCGACGGGGGTGCTGCCGGTGGCGAGGCCCAGCACATATTGGTTCTTGGCCTGCAGCCGCGCGTGAAAATCGGCGAGCACGAGGGCGCCCGCAATCTCGCTCAGGTGGTCGTAGTCGCGGGCGATAACAATCTGGATGGGCATGCGGTTCTCCCGCCGGCGAACGGCGCCCCGAGGCTGGCGCGCCGGTTCAGGCGAGGGCGAGTTTTAGTGCATCGGCAATTTGCTGGCAATAGGCCTGCGTCTGCTCGAGCGTCGGGCCCTCGACCATGACGCGGCACATGTTCTGCGTGCCCGAATATCGGACCAACACGCGGCCCGAATCGCCGAGCGCGGCTTCCACGTCTTTGATGACCGCGGTGACGGCTGGCAGCTCTTCGAGCGGCTTTTTTCGCCCGACGTCCACGTTGATCAGCGCCTGCGGGAAGACGTCCATCACCTTCGCCAGGTCGGACAGCGGCCGGCCCGTGCGCTGCATCACCGCGATCAACTGGACGGCCGAGAGCACGCCGTCGCCCGTGCCGTGGTGGTCGAGAAAAATCATGTGGCCGGATTCTTCGCCGCCGAGATTCGCGCCGAGCTTTTCCATGTCTTCCAGCACATAACGGTCGCCGACCTTCGAGCGGTGGTTTTTGATGCCGATCCGTTGGCAGGCGATCTTCAGGCCGAAGTTGCTCATCACCGTCGTGACGAGGAGATTGTTTTTCAACGCGCCGTGCGAGAGCAGGTTGAGCGCGCAGATCATCAAGATCTGGTCGCCCGTGATCCGCCGGCCGAATTCGTCGACCGCGATCAGCCGGTCGCCGTCGCCGTCGAACGCGAGGCCGAGATCGGCGCCGCCGTGCCGCACGATTTCTTCCAATTGCTTGGTGTGCTGGCTGCCGCAATCGTGATTGATGTTCAGGCCGTTGGGCTGGTTGCCGATGACCGTCACGTCGGCCCCGAGTTCGGTCAGCGTTTCGACCGCCGTTTTGTAGGTGGCGCCGTGGGCCGTGTCGATCGCGATCTTCATGCCTTCCATCGTCAGGTCGCGCGGAAAGGAGTTCTTCAAGAACTGAATGTACCGCCCCCGCGCGTCCTCGATGCGATAGGCGCGGCCCATATTCATCGCCTGCGGCGTCTGGTCGGGCAGCTTCGGGTCGAGGATCAGGCGTTCGAGCTCGGCTTCCTGTTCGTCGGTCAACTTGCGGCCGTTGCCGCCGAAGATTTTGATGCCGTTGTCTTCGTACGGATTGTGCGAGGCGGAGATGACGATGCCGGCGTCGGCGCGCATGCTCTCGGTGATGAAGGCGATGCCCGGCGTCGGCAGCACGCCCACCAGATACGGGTTCCCGCCCATCGAGGTGATGCCGGCTTCGAGCGAACTCTCGAACATGTAGCCCGAAATGCGCGTGTCCTTGCCGATGATGACCCGCAGCTTGTGGTGATCGCCCACTTCCTGGCGCAAAAGGTGCGTCACGGCCTGCCCGACCGCGAACGCAATTTGCGCCGTCATCGGATGGCGATTGGCCTCGCCGCGAATGCCGTCGGTGCCGAACAACTTGCCCATCACGCGCCCCCTTGTTTTGCCGGAATTTATAACCCCTGCCGCCGGGAACTGCAACCAACCGCGTCAGTCCAGGCGTGACGCGAACGTCTCGTCAGCCGATTTCCTGGGCCTTCAGCGCCAGTCGTTCCCGGGCGAGGCGGAGGGCGTCGTGCAGTTTCTTTTCGAGCAGTTCGCGCGGCGGCAGTTCGGTCAGGTATTCGGCGATGCGCACGCCGCTCGTGGCGAGTTGCAGTAGTTCGACGTGCTCGCTCGATTTTCCGGCGCACAGGATCAGGCCGATGGGCGTTTCCTCGCCCGCTTGCATTTCGTATTTTTCCAGCCATCGCAGATACAGCTCCATTTGCCCTTTGTGAGCCGCCTGGAACCGGTCGAGCTTCAGATCGATGACCACCAGGCGCTTGAGCTTTCGGTGGTAGAAGAGCAGGTCGATGTAGTAATCCATGGTGTCCACCGTGATCCGCTTTTGCCGCGCCACGAACGAAAAACCGACGCCCAGTTCCAGGATGAACGATTCCAGTTCGCGCAGAATGGCGGATTCCAGATCCTTCTCGCTGTACGGCTCCTTGAGGCCGAGGAAATCGAGAAAATAGGGGTCGCGAAAAACCAGGTCGGGCGACATGCGGTCGGATTCGCGCAGCGCGTCGAGTTCCTCGCGGATCAGGTCTTCCGGCTTCGTGGCGACCGCCGTTCGCTCAAAGAGCATCTTGTTGATCTTGTCGCGCAAAGTGCGGACGCTCCAGCGTTCGATGCGGCACAATTCGGCGTAAAAATCGCGGCGGAGTTGATCGTCGAGAGGTAGGATTTCGAGGAAATGGGACCAGGACAAATGTGCAGACAGTGTCCGCACTATTTCTCGGTCGGGAAAGACCTCGGCAAGACGGACCATTCGGAATAGACTTGGCCGGCTGAATCCTCTTCCGTACTCGGCGGACAATTGTCTCGACAGTGTTGAGACAATTTGTTCGCCGTATGCCGCTCGGCCTTCGCCGATCAACTCGCGCTTGATCCGCTCGCCGATATGCCAGTAAAGCAGCGTGGTTTCCGAGTTGACCGCCGCGGCGACGCGTTGTCGGGCAGATTCGATCAGCCCGCGCAAGTCGGCGAGCAACGCCGTCGGTCCCGAAACGCGGGCCGGCGGGAGGCCGTGCGCCGCCGGGCTCGCCTTTGCTTTCTTCGCCGGTTTCGTCAATTTCGCGATGCTTTTCATCTCCGACAATTTCCCTCCAAACTTGATTGCCCCGCGCCCCTGAATGTTTTGCGCGGGCGGAGCCAGCCCGGTCGCTACGTTTCCGCTCGGAACAGCGGCAGCACGCGCCAGACGTCTTCCTGCACGCGGGCGACGAGCGCTTGCAGCCAAGCCGTGCCGTGCTGCGCCGCCGCCGGCGGCAGCGATTGAATCGTTTTCACGTAGCCGTCGTGTTTGCCGGCGGCGAGGGCGGCGAGGAACGCCTCGCGCGCGTCGCGGCCCGCGTCGTCGCCGGGGCCGCGCTGCAAGGCGTCCGCGACGGCGCCGATGTTTTGCTGCAGCGCGCGCTTGCGTTGCGCGTCGATGTCGTCCGCGGTCGCGTCGATGCCCGCCGTGACCTTCGCCGCCATGTCGCGCAGGCGCTTGAGCCGTTCTTTCTTGCCGGATTCGAGGCAGGCGAGAGCGCCTTCGTAGAGCGCCGCGCCGAGCGGTTGCGCCTCGAAGAACGGCCGCCGCACCTGCTTGTACCAGGCGTCGAGCGCCAGCAGATTCGCGAAATACAGCAGGTTGTTGTTCACGATCCGCTGCAACTGCGGATAGCGCCGCGCCTGATACGCGCGATTGATCGAATACGGCGCGGCGTCGACCACCAGACGCGCATCTTCCGCCACGTCGCGCCGCAGCACGGAGCCCGCGCCCACAACGTTGCCGTAGCCGAGTTGAATCGGCCCGACGATGCCGCCCTGGCCGCCGAGGAAGATCGGCCGCTGGTTCAGCATCACGCCGCGCGGCACATCGCCCAGCAGGCTGGCGGTCGTCTTGTCGCCCTCGGGCGTGAAGTTGAAATGGATGTAGCCGGAGCCGACCTCGCTGTGTTCTTTGCGGCTGACCCCGCCGGCCATCAGGCAATCGCAGAAGTTGATCAGGCTGCCGAGCGTGACGAACGGAAAAAGGATCGTCTGCTTCAGGCCGACCGCGTGCGCGCCGTTGGCCTCTTCCTCGACGATGCACCCCTCACGGACCTGCGCCGCCAGACCCAGGCTCGCCTTTTCGAGAAACACCGACTGCCGAAAGTAGCCGCCCTTGAGTTGCACGCCCGGCCCGAGCTGGCAGTCTTCGACGATCGCCGGCCCCTCGCGCCCGAGTTCGACGTTGGCGCAGACCGCGGTCTTCGCGCCGTGCAGGCGGCAGCCCGGGTAGATGACGACGCCGTCGCCCGCGATGCGGTCGAGGTTCACGTCGTCGCCGACCACGACTGTCAGCGGGTTGATGAACTTCACGCCTTTGTCGAGCAGACCTTTGATCTTGTCGCTGACCGTGACGACGATTTCCACCGCGCCCTCCGACTTGTTTGATTTGGCCAAGGCATACCAGGAAGCGGCTCGAAAATCCAGCGTCGGCCGGCTCCAGCGGCCAAATCGGCTTCGTTTCGTAAAATCAGGCCAAAGCGCTAGCGAAATGACATGGCAAACTGGCCCAAAGTGACGTTAACTGGCCTTTCCCGATACGGGCGGAAACGCCGCCCGCGCCTGCCGCACGAAAAGCGCGCGCAGCTTGTCCCAGAAGTCGCCGCCGAGGACGAAAAGGCTTGTCAGGAACATGGCGTCGGCGGCGAGGTTCACCCACAGCCGCGCGGGCGTCGCGTCGGGCAGCCATTGGGGCGCGTAGGCCATGACGTAACCGGGCGCCACGGGCAGCAGGAAAAGAATCAGCCCCGTCCAATGGCGAACCGGGCCGATGTCGCCCGCGGGCTTGAGGCTGCCGACCCAGCCCTTGGCGCGCTTCACGATGCGCTCGAAATTCTCTTTGCCCATGACGGCCGCGGCCGGAATCGCCATGATCTCGAACCCAAAAAAGAGGACGCCGCCGACGGCCGTCTTCACCGCGGCCGGCCAGCTCGAATGGGCGACCGGAAAGACGCACAGCGGCAAAATCGCGCCGACGACGAGCATGGCGACGCCGACGGCGAATCTGGCATTGGCGCTCATGAGGCGTTCCGTTCGCCACGATGCTTCGTCATGATCGTCCTCGCCTCTGAAAAAGTTCTATTTTCGCCGGCACGTTACCAACGTTTGGAGCCTTTTCCTATCCGGTCCGCGCCACGTTGAAACAAGGGCGCGTTGCCGCCATAATCGCGCGGCTTAGCACAAGGGAGCCCGGCATGCGCGGAAATCTCGTCATCGGCCAATCCGGCGGCCCGACCGCCGTCATCAATGCGTCGCTCGTCGGCGTGATTCAGGAAGCGAAAAAACATGCGGAGTTCGGCCAGCTTTACGGCATGCGGTTCGGCATTCAGGGCCTGCTCGACGAAAACCTGATCGATCTGCGCGCCGAGAGCGAGGCGACGTTGGAACTGCTCAAGGTCACGCCCTCGTCGGCGCTCGGTTCGTGCCGCGTGAAACTCACCGACGAGCATCTGCCGCAGATTCTCGCGGTGCTGCGGAAATATGATATCCGCTATTTCTTTTACATCGGCGGCGACGATTCGCAGAATACGACGCATCGCGTGGTCGAATACGCAAAGGCGCAGGGCTACGAATTGGGCGGCATCGGCATTCCGAAAACCGTGGACAACGACCTGTTCGGCACCGACCACACGCCGGGCTACGGCTCGGCGGCGCGCTACGTGGCGCTGTCGGCGCAGCAGGGCGGCATTTTGGCGCGCGACATGTGCCAGGTCGATCCGGTGCTGGTTTATCAGGCCGTCGGCCGCGACGCCGGGTGGCTGGCCGCCGCCGCGGCGCTCGCGAAAAAGTACGAGGAAGATCCGCCGCATTTGATCTACATCCCCGAGCGGCCTTTCAGCAAGGAAAAATTCTGCGCCGATGTCGAACGCTGCTACGCCAAATACGGCTTCGTCTCGATCGTCATCGGCGAGGGCATCGCTTACGCCGACGGCTCGCCGGTTTCGGGCACGCAAACCTTCGACAAATTCGGCAATCCGGAATTCGGCGCGATGGGCGGCGTCGCGGCGGCGACGGTCGTCAAAAAAATCGCCTGCGACTGCCTCGACGCGCGCGGCGAATTCCAGATCGTCGAATCGCTGCAAATGGCCGGCGCCGACCGCGTCTCGCTCGTCGATCGCGCCGAAGCGTACGAAGCGGGCGCCGAGGCCGCGCGCTGGGCCGCCGCCGGCCGCTCGGGCGTGATGGTCGCCTTCGAACGCGAGCCGGGCGCCGAATATCGCATCAAATGCGTGCCCGTGCCGCTCACGCGCGTCAACGAGGGCAAGCAGACCATGCCCGCGCATTTCATCGACGACAAAAACAGCATCGTCACCGAAGCCTTTTTGCAATACCTGCGCCCGCTCGTCGGCGAGTTGCCGCCGATGGGCCGGCTGGCGTATAAGAGGGTTGCCACAAAATAGTCTTGCCGATGGAGGGTAAAGTGAGAGCGTCGGAGGTCCTTTCCGCCCGAACTGCGGGATTGCGTTTCTCTATGGCGCTTTGCTGCCTCGCGCTCGCCGCCTGTGCGCCGGTCACCTACAACCGCTATCAGCCGGCGCAGACGATGGGCGAGGGGCAATTCAAGTTGGCGGCGTCGATCGACACGGGCTGCGACCCCATGGGAGAACTTTGGCCGGACGTTGCAAATGAAGTCGGCGCGCTATGTACGGACGACCCATGCAGCGGCAGAGGCGTAGCGGCCGCGGCAAACGCGCCCGGGGGAAATGTGTCCTTCGCTTATGGAGCGGCAGACATCGTTGACGTTGAAGCGTCGTTGTCGACCGCCTTGTACGCGCGGGCCAACGCCAAAGTGCAGTTGCTGCGTTTCGGCGGCAACGGCGCGCTGGCGCTGTCGCCGGGCGGCGGCTATCTCCCGTTTGCGGGACATGGCAGCAGCGATCCAAATCTAGATTCAATTCACCGCGACCGGTTTTCCGGTTTCGTCGGAACGTTCGAGGCGCCGCTCACTGTGGGTTGGGAAGTCGCGCCGGCATCGATTTATTTTGGCGCAATGTCGGCCTACACCCACATCCAAATCGACTATCACCGCATCGCCACGGATTACAGACAGAACATCGAGCACCGGTACGATTGGATACTCCTCGGCCCGATTTTCGGCGTTCAGTTCCGGTGGAAGTGGTTCATTATCACGCCGGAAATCGTTGTGCCGTTTAAGGCCGTTCGATTTCGCCCGGCTTACGACGAGAGCACATTTTACATCTCGCCGGGTTTGCAACTGGGAGCCCGATGGTGAACGGCGCGAGCCATTTGTGGCGACTGCAACCCATTCAACATCGTTTTGCTTGCGGCTTGGCGGCCGTCGGTAGGCAATATGAACCGTAACAGAATTTTTGGATTGCTTTGCCTTGCCGCGCTCGTCGCCTGTGCGACGGCCCCGGTCAACCGGCGCCAACCGGCGCAAACCATGGGCGAGGGCCAGTTCAAGCTGGCGGCCTCGTGAACGTGAGGTTCGCGCACCGCGCGCCAAAAGACGTCGACGTCGAGGTCTCGGTCGCGACCCACATCGCCGAATCGATCACGCCCGGCGTGTACCTGCGCACGAACGCCAATGTGCAGCTTCTGCGTTTCGGCGAGGTCGGCGCGCTCGCGTTGGCCCCCGGCCTTGGCGATATTACGGGACCATCAACGGCCTCCACGCCTTTGTGCACGGCGAATACGATTTTCTGGCGATCGGCCCGGTGGTCGGAGTCCAATGCAAATGGAGTTGGTTTGTTCTGACGCCGGAATTGACTGCGTTGTACGAGCAAGAACTCGCCCGATACGATGACACAAACAATTTTTACATTGTGCCCGGCCTGCAACTCGGCGCGCAGTTCCAGCCGGTTTGTCGAGGTTGGAAAAAAGAAAAACGAAGCAGGTTGTTTTTCAAAATCGCGCGAGTTGGCTTCTCGTTGTTGCGTTCTCTTGCCTCATCCGCGCCGCCCGCGCTCCTGGATTCGGCGACTATAGTGATTAATCTCGAAAAGTTGGTCTCGACGGTTATTGGGGGCGGCGGCTAATGCGTGCATTCATTCAAGAACAATCGGCGGCGAAGGAGAGAAGGCGATGGCCAATCACAACATCGGGACACGCGAAGAGTGGCTGGCAGCCAGGCTGGCGTTGCTGAAGGACGAGAAGGCGCTTACGCGACGCAGCGACAAGCTGGCGCGGCGGCGGCAGGATCTGCCGTGGGTCCGGGTCGACAAGGAGTACCGCTTCGAGACCGAGGAAGGAGCGGCCTCGCTGGCCGACCTTTTCCGCGGGCGTTCGCAGCTTCTCGTCTATCATTTCATGTTCGGGCCCGACTACAAGGCGGGGTGTCCGTCTTGCTCGTCGATCGCGGACGGGTTCAATGGTTTCTTCGTCCACCTAGCCAACCACGACGTCATGTTTTCGGCGGTGTCGCGAGCGCCGCTCGCGAAACTGCAGGCGTACAAGAAGCGGATGGGCTGGAGTTTCCCCTGGGCGTCCTCGCATGGCGCGGACTTCAACTTCGACTTCAACGTTTCGCTCACCGAGGAGCAACAGCGCGCCGGGGCCGAGTACAACTACCGGCGCGAAGAGGCGTGGCCGGTCGGCGAACCAGACGATTCATCGACAGGAGACGGCGAGGGGCCGGTCGACGAGATCGCGGCCATGACCGGAACCGACGTGGCCACCTACACGCGCGAGCGGCCCGGCATGAGCGCGTTCGCAATCGAGAATGGCGTCGTCTACCACACCTATTCGACCTATTCGCGCGGATTGGACGTCCTGTGGGGTGTCTACCAATGGCTCGACCGCGCGCCGCTGGGGCGCAACGAGACGGGCATCTGGTGGCGCCGCCACGACGAGTACGGCAATAGTTGAGAGCGGCATCCGCGCCGAAGGCTTGAATGCAGGGGCGGTTCGCGAACCGCCCCTGCGCTGAACGGACCGGCAAAAAGCGGATTTTTGCCAGCGGCGCGGCAATGAGCAATGAACTAATTGCCGTCGTAATGCAAAATCACCCCACTGTAGCCGACGGCGAATACGTCCGAGGCCGAGCTGCCCCAGACGCCGTACAATGACTGTGCGGACGACGCGGGGATCGACATCTGCGACCACGCGGCGCCGTTGTATTGCCAAATCCCCAGGCCGCTGCCTCCCACGCTTCCCACGACGAACACGTCGCTTGCCGAGGCGCCCCAAACGCCGGCCAGATCCATGGAAGACATCGCGGGGACTGTCATCGCCGACCACGAGGCGCCGTCGTAATGCCAGACCGGCTGGAGATATGCGCCGTCGTATCCGACGGCGAACACGTCCGAGGCCGAGCTGCCCCAAACGCCGGTGAATATCACCGTGTCCGTCATTTCCACGGTCATCTCCGACCACGAGGAACCGTCGTAGTTCCAGAACGATCCGGCGTTTTCAGACGCGGAATAGCCGGCGGCGATCACGTTCGAAGCGGAACTTCCCCAAACGCCATTTAACCCGACGTCCGTCCCCGGGCCGGGTGTGGCGATCGACCACGAGCTTCCATTGTATTGCAAGGCGACCGGGCCGAATTCGCCGGTCCCGTCCCAGCCGACGCCGATCACGTTCGCGGCGGAACTTCCCCAAACGGCGCCAAAATACACTTCATCGGTCGTGATGTTCCCCATCGCCGACCACGAGGAACCGTCGTAATGCACGACGGTGACGCTGTCGGTGCTCGTCTGGTAGCTGCCCACCACGTACACGTCGGAACTGGCGCTTCCCCAAACGCCAACGAACGCTGCGGGGATCCCGGTCGCCGTATAGGACCACGAGGAACCGTCGTAATGCCCGATCTCGCCGTTGTCGCCGACCGCGAACACGTCGGAAGGCGAGCTTCCCCAAACGGCGTGCAAATCGTACGGCTGCCCCCCGGCGGCCGCCACCGACCAATTGTCATCGTCATCGTCGACCGGCGACGTGTCATTGTCGTCGTCATCGTCGACGGTGTCGTTGTCGTCATTGTCGTTGTCGTCGTCATCGTTGTCGTCGTTGTCGTCATCGTTGTCGTCATCGTTGTCGTCATCGTTGTCGTCATCGTTGTCGTTGTCGTCGTTATCGTCGTCGTCGTTGTCGTCGTCGTCGGGGGCTGTGTCGTCGTCGACTGGCGGCGACGTGTCGTTGTCATTGTCGTCGTCGTTGTCATTGTCGTCGTCATCGTCCGGCGAAGCGTCGTTGTCGTCGTCGTCCGGCGAGGCGTCGTCGTCCGGCGAAACGTCGTCGTCGACGGCATGGCCGTGACTGCTGCTGCTGGAGCCGCAGTCGCACGATGCCGCGGCAATGACCAGCAAACCCGCCAGAACCATCAGAGCCAGGTGCAAAGCGATTTTCGACCTCATCTTCCCTCCGGTGTTAGAGTGAACAGCTCAAGTTGCGATTATTTTATCAGCAAATGTTCCAATATGTCAAGGAAAGTTGACGGAAAGCAATGGAATGGCGCCAAATTAACTGTCGTTCGCGTCTGTGTCGACGCATTATCTCGCAAAATCGACGTCCCAGTCGGCCGACTACCTGGACGTTTCGGTCTTTCGTCGTTCGCGGGCGCGCGGTTCGAGGCGATTGGGGCGGTGGCCGATAACGGGATTTCGTCGTATGCTGCGTTTGCCGGGTCAAATTCGCTTTTCTGAGGTTGACGAGATGAGGCAAAAGAACGCGGCGATTGCGTCGCCCGCGCAGAGCCGTTTCTTCACTGCACTGTGTCTTCTGGCGCTGCTCGCGGCTTGCTCCCCGATCACCTACAATCGTTATCAGCCGGCGCAAACCATGGGCGAAGGGCAATTCAAGCTGGCGGCGTCCGCGGAATTCGGCAAGGAAATGGCAGCCAACGTCCAGACGAGCCTGGCGGCCCAGATGGACCAGAAAGTGCTCGCCTGGTCGACGAGCCATCCGCTGCCGGGCGGGAGGACGCTCGGCGCCGCCGGCGTCGGACCGCCGAGTTCCGTCGGCATTTTGAATCTGCCCGCGCTCAGTGATCCCGTGCCGCAAGCGAACGTCTATTTCGCGTACGGCCTGACGAACACGCTCGACCTCGAAGGTTCGATTTCGACCGCGCCCTACTTTCGCTTCAACGCCAAAGCGCAGGTGTGGCAATTTGGCTCGCGCGGCGCCGTCGCCGTCGCGCCGGGCGTCGGTTACTTGCCGTTCAGCGAATCCGCGAGCGGGTCCGGCGGCAGAGTCAAGGACAAATACAGCGGCTACGCGGCGACGGCGGAGCTGCCGGTGGTCGTCGGCTGGCAGTATCACGTTGTCTCGCCGTACGTGGGCGTGCTGCTCGCGTACAATCACATCGGCCTGAACTTCTCGCGCGTCGACTCCGATTTCACGCCGGCGTTCTCCGGTTTCCTGACCGCGGATTACGACCTGTTCAGCGTCGGGCCGATGGTCGGCGTGCAACTCAAATTCGGCCCGTTCATCCTGACACCGGAGCTCATCGCGCTCTACGCGCACGGGGCCGGCAGCGGTCTCGTGCTGCCGCATTCGTTTTTCCTCTCGCCGGGCCTGCAATTGGGCGGGCAATGGTAGCAAGGCGGAGGGCTAAAAAGCCGGGCATCTTCACCTCTCCCGCTGGGACAGGTCGCCGAGTGCAACGAGGCGGGCGAGGGTGAATGCCGATGGGGCCGCCACCCCAGTCCTCTCTCAGGGGGAGAGGGAGCATGAACCTCTCCCTCCGGGAGAGATCGCCCGCAGGCTGGGTGAGGGCATCTTCACCTCTCCCCCTGGGAGAGGTCGCCGCGCGAAGCGCGGCGGGTGAGGGCGCTCACCCCATCCCTCTCCCAGAGCGAGAGGGAGGTTGAAAATCGACGCCGCCCCGGGGGCGGCATCGATTCCAATCACCTGTCGGTTCGGCGGCTTTTCGGTCGGTTCACCGGGCCCGCGGCGCGGCCTGACTGGTCTTTTTCTTGCTTCCGCCGCTACAGGCTTGCTCCTGGCATGTCGCCGGCGGGATGCAGACTTCGCAAACGGCGCCGCCGGTCCCGCAAGCGCCGGAGTCGGTTCCGAGCTGGCACGTGCCGGTGTTGTCGCAGCAGCCGTTCGGGCACGACGTGGCGTCGCACACGCATTGGAAGCTCAGGCATTCGGCGCCAGAGGCGGTGCAATTTTGGCAAACCACGCCGCCCGTGCCGCAGTTGGAGTTGTCGCCGCCAGTTTGGCAGTTGACGCCGCTGCAGCAGCCGGACGGACACGAATTGGCGTCGCAGACGCACGCGCCGCCCGAGCATTCCTGACCGCCGGCGCACGTCGTGCAGGCCGCGCCGCCCGCGCCGCAGTTGCTGGGGCTGGCGGCCATGCAGACATTGCTCGCGCAGCAGCCGGCGCACGTCCCGTCGCACGCGCACTGCTGGTTCGTGCAACTATCTCCCAAATCGTTGCAATTCTGGCACGCGCCGCCGGCCTGTCCGCAGAGAGAGGGCGCCGTGCCGGCATAGCACGTGTTCCCGCTGCAACAGCCGTTGATCGTTGCGCACGACGCTTGCGTGCAGATGCATTGCCCGCCCGAGCACGTCTGGCCGTTGGCGCACGCGATGCAGGCGCCGCCGCCGGAGCCGCACTCGGCATCCGTGACCGGATTCACGCAGGTCGACCCGTTGCAACAACCGCTCGCGCAGGCGCTGGTGTCGCAGACGCATTGATTGCCCACGCAATCGTTGCCCGCGCTGCACGTCTGACAGGCCTGGCCGTTGGTTCCACAGGCGCTGGGGCTGCCGGCAGTCTGGCAATTGCCGGTGTTGTCGCAGCAGCCCGTCGGGCAGGAACCCGACGCCCCCGGCGTGCAGGTGCACGTGCCGAGCACGCATTCCTGACCGCTGGCGCACGCGCCGCAGATGGCGCCGCTCGCGCCGCAATACGTGGTGTTCTCATTGTCGTAGATAATGCACGGCCCAGCCGGCGTCCGGCAACATCCCGTATTGCACGTATTCGAGTTGCAGACGCACCCGCCGGCCACGCACTGGGCGCCGATTGCGGTGCAATTCGTGCACGCCGCGCCGGCGGTTCCGCAATCCGCGTCGGCGCCGGAGGTCACGCAATTGCCGCCGTCGCAGCAACCCGAGACCGCCGCGCACGCCGTCGCGTCGCAGACACAGGCGCCGGACGCGTTGCAGATCTGTCCGGGGGCGCAGGAGAAGCAGGCCGTGCCGCCCGTGCCGCACGAGCCGGCGCTCTCGCCGCTATAGACCTCGCACGGTCCGAGCGGCGACACGCAACAGCTTGCGGCGCACGAGGTCGCGTTGCATACGCAGGCGCCACTTTGACATTCTAATCCGCTGTCGCACGAGACGCAGGGGGCGCCGTCCGCGCCGCATTGCGAATTGATATTGCCCTGCTCGCACGACGCCCCGGCGCAGCAACCCGAACTGCACGTCGTGTTGTCGCAGACGCATTCGCCGGCGACGCAATGGTTGCCCGCGCTGCAGACCTGACACTGCGCGCCGCCCGTGCCGCAGGCGCTGTCCGAGGTTCCGTCCTGGTTGCATTCGGGGGCTGAACCCGGGCAGCAACCGGTGCAGGTAATCGTGTCGCAGGTGCACTCGCCGCTCACGCAATCGACGTCGGTCGCGCACGCCGAACACGTCGCGCCGCCCAGGCCGCAGGAGCCGGGGCTTTGTTGGTCGAACGTTTCGCACGGCCCGGCGAATCCGGCGACGCAGCAGCCGTTCGCGCACGAAACGCCGTCGCAAATGCACACGCCGCCGTCGCCGCACCGATATCCGGCGTTGCACGAGATGCACACGGCGCCGCCCACTCCGCAGTCGGAATTCTGGTTGCCCGGCTCGCAGGTTGTGCCGTCGCAGCACCCGGAGGTGCATGCGGTCGTGTCGCAAACGCATTGCTGCTGCGGGCTGCACTCATTGCCCTCGGGGCAGGCTTGGCAACTCGCGCCGCCTTTGCCGCAAAAAGTGCTTGTTGTGCCGTCCTGGCAGTTGTTATTGGAGTCGCAGCAGCCTTTTGGGCACGAGGTTGGGTCACAGGTGCAGACGCCGTTTGCGCATTCTTGATTGGTCAGGCAACCCGCGCAGACCGCGCCGTCGGCGCCGCACGCCGTGACGCTCTGCTGCGCGATCGGCAGGCAATTCCCGGCGACGCCGTAGCAGCAGCCCCCGGCGCATGTCGTCGCATCGCAGGCGCAGGTCCGGTTCGTGCAGGGCACGCCGTCGGCGCAGGCGACGCACGCCGCGCCGCCGCTGCCGCAGGCCGAACTATCCTCGGTGGTCACGCACTGGTTTCCCGAGCAGCAGCCCGTCGGGCAAGCCGTGGAGTCGCACGTGCAGGAGTTTTTCACGCATTCCTGCCCCGTGGCGCAGGGCGCGCACGCGACGCCGCCTGTGCCGCAGGCCGAATTATCCCCGGCGGTCACGCACTGGTTTCCGGAACAGCAGCCGTTCGGGCATGACGTTGCGTCGCACACGCAGACGCCGTTCACGCATTCGGCGCCAAGGGCGGTGCAATCCTGGCAGACCGCGCCGCCGAGCCCGCAGTCGTTATTGGCTTCGTCCTGGTGGCAGCTGCCGGTGCTGTCGCAACAGCCGTTGTTGGCGCCCACGCAGTGCGCGGCGCAACTTTCGCACTGATACGTCGCCGCATTGCAGTATTCTTGCGGCGTCATCGCCGTGCAATTGACGCAGGCTGTTCCGCCGGTCCCGCAGTAGTTGCTGTCGGTCCCCGTCAGGCATGTGGCGCCGGAACAGCAACCTGTCGGGCAGTCTGATGGATCGCAGAAGTTCACGCAGGCCCCGTTTTGGCAGACGGTTCCGCTGGCGCAATCCTGGCACGGTTGGCCGTCCACGCCGCAAGCCGAGTTGCTGTTTCCCGGTTGGCAGCCTTCGTCGAGGCAGCAACCCGAGCAATATTTCGAGGCATGACAGGGGGGCGGGGTCGAGTCGTCATCGTCGGCGTTGTCGTCGTCGCCCGCGCTGTCGTTGTCGTTGTCATCGTCGTCGCCCGCGCTGTCGTCGTTGTCGTCGTTGTCGTTGTCGTCGTCGTCGATCGCGGAATCGTCATTGTCGTCGTCGGCCTGGCGCTGGCCCGTCAAGGATGCGGCGCCGCTGCCGCCGCCGCAGGACGTCGCCAAAAGCACCAACAAAGTCGCCAAGAGCGTGAATAACAACGCGCGTTTCATGTGAACCACCTTCTACCGGATCAACACGGCGTGTCTGACAACTGCAAGACTTGTGCCTCGTTCGGCGACGCCTTTGGTTCTCTAATCTACCACAATTTCAAATGGTTTCAACAACGGTCTTGCGGGCGATGGCCGAATGACTGTGAAAATTTTTCACAGAACTGGTAAAACTTTTCACTATTTTCTGCTCCCGTTCGTTCGCCGGTTCCCGTTCCGGTCTCCATGGGAAGACCCCTCTTCTCGCTCCGGAAGACAAAATCTCCGCCTCTCTCCTCCCGGCGCAAAGTGCGTTGTTTTCCTGGCCGAACGGGGCGGCCGTGGCATTTTCTCTATTGTCTCGGACCGTCGAATGGATCAAAATAAAAACCGGACGAAGGGCGTCTGGCGGGCGGAGCGGCGCCTGGAACGGACGCTCGAAATCAACAACTCGGCGACGAGCGACGATAAGGGCGGCGACATGACGGAGCGAATCCTGCGATGCCCACGGTGCGGCAAGGCGACGCCCATCGCCGGAGGCCGCTGCCAGTTTTGCGGCTTGGCGGTGTCGCTGGCGCCCCGCGCCAGGCGGCGGGACGCCCCCGTTGGACGGCGCGGCGGCGGCCAAATCGACGTCGGCGTCGATCGCGTCGAACGGGAGTTTGCCGGCGTGAGTTTCGCGCCCGCCAAGCGCGGCGCCGCCGGCGCCGGCACGCAACGATACGACGTCGCCGATTTGCGTCCGCGCGCCGCGGGCCGTGCCGGGAAAGCGAACGGCGCAGCCGCGGCGCCAGGGATCGACAGCGGCCGCTACGACGCCAACGATGGCGGGCAAGTCGGCGCCGAGCCAAAGGGCGGCCGGGTGGAAGTCGGCGCGCTCAGCAGCATGCTGATGGATCCAACCGAGAATCCGCACGAGAACGAGTTCGACAAACGCGGTCTCGAGACTGCGACCGACGGCAAATTGGACGTCGCGCAGCGATTGTACGGCGAAACCGACACGGCTCGCGACAACCTGAGTTTCCTCGCGCCGCCGCCGGCGGAGGCGCCGGACGCGCCGGAACCCGCGACGTTCGTGCCCAAGCGTTTCCCGGGCGCGTCGTCGGCCGACGCGCACAACAGCCACGCCGCCACGGATGAGCGCCGGCGCTATCTGCTGACGCGCGTCCTGCCGCTGTTCGTCGCGTTGCTCCTCGTGGGCTTTGTCGGCCGCCGCTTCGTCAACGGCCCGATCGCGCTGGCCGATGTTTACAAAGTGTTGTTTGCCGACGACCACGGCCGGAAGGTGACGTGTCAGGCGACGTTCTCGTCGAACCCGGAGGACCGTCTGGCGGTCCACGGCATGTTCGAGTGCAAACTCTACGAAAACGACTTTTCGACCGATCGCGTGGACGAACCGCAGGCGCTCAAACTTATTATCGGCAACGGCGCCGTCGCTTTCGCGGGCCGGTACGACGCCGACGGCATCAAACTGCAACTGGGCGCCTTCGAGGCCGCCGACTCGCGAGCCGTGCGCCTGACCGGGCGCTTCGTCGGCGACGCGTCGCACATCGTCGGCCAAATCGAGAACGACCTGGGCCAACGCGCCAAAGTCGAAATGGAGAAAAAACTTTAGCGGCCCGCGCGGGCGGCGACCGTTGGCCGCCGTCCGACGAAATGCCGGCTCCGGATGGCCGCGGCGCCGCGTTTCCGCCTTGCCAAGCCCGCTTTCGTGTTACAATATTTTCTCGGCCGGCAACCGAACGACACAAGGCGTCACTGTCCGATGTTGACCTTCGACCTTTGGGAAAAAATCCCCCGTTTGAACGGCGACGTGAATTATCTCGAACTTTCGCGCACCTTGAGCGAACCGGAAGTGCTGATTCTCTCTCGCGTCAACGGCCGGCTGCCGCTGGGCGAGATCGTCTCCAGCCTGCGCTACGAACGCGATTACCTCGCGCGCATCGTGGCGCGGTTGACGCGGCTGCACGCGTTGCTGTTCGACGATCCGCGCATCGCCGAGGAAATAACGGCCGAAATCGTCGATTTTCGCGGTGATTTCGCCCGGAGCGAAACGCGGGCGTCGCGTCCGCGAGGCGTCCGCGAACCGACCGCGCCCGACCCGCAGGAAGCGCCAGCGGCGGCTTGGGAACCGGAATGGGAGGCGCCGGCGGGCGAGCCGTCGACGGAGCCGGCGCCCGCGCCGGCGAGCGAGCCGGCGCCGGCGGCGCCGGAGCGATTCGCGGAATCGGGCAATTGGGACGTCGATTCGTTTTTCGCGCTGATCAATCGGCTGTACGTGGAACGGCGCACGGGCCTCCTGCGCGTTTTTCGCGATCGGCGCACATACAAGACTTTCTATTTGGAGCGTGGGCGGATCGTCAATATCGCCTCGATGCCGTTCTCCGTCGCCGAATGCCTGGGCCGCGTCATTCAGCGGGCGGGCCTGATCGACCAGGCGAAGGTCATTGACTCGCTGCTCGCCGCCAAACGGACCGGCCAGCGTCAGGGCGAGGAACTGGTGGCGATGGGCGCGATCGACGGCGAGATCCTCTTCGAAATGCTGCGCGTGCAGATGGAGGTCAAGGCGACCGAGATCATGGACTGGGCCCTGGGCGACTGGTCCTTCGAGGAAGCCGCGTCGCTGCCGGCCAGCCTGTCGCGCATCGACGTTTCCATGCCGCGGCTGCTGTTCAGCCTGGCTTGGAAGCGCTATCCCCACGGCCGCGTGCCGATGGAGTTGAAAAGCCGGCAGAACCTGTACATCGGCAAGCGCGTGCCGCCGACGTACACGCTGGACGATTTCCATTTCGACGACGCGATGAAGAAGTTCTGCGGCATCGCCCTGGAACGGGACAACACGGTCAAACGCTTGTTCCTCGTCACGAATCTGAAGGCCGAAAAAACCTACAAGGTGACGTGGATTCTGCATCTGCTCGGCATTCTGGATTTCTTCGACGAGCCGCTCGAGAAACGCAACGCCCGCCGGATCGCCGAGCTCAGCAATCGCCTGCGCGAATTGGAGCACGGTTCGCCCTTTGACGGGTTGGGCGTCGCATGGACCGCGGATTCCAAAATGGTCCAGAATACGTACGTCCGGGCGGCGGCCGAGATGGACCATGCGATCGAGAACAGCGACGGGCCGGAGCGCCGTTTCGCGGAACAGATTCGCGAGCATCTCGACCGGGTTTATGAAACCATCAAGACGCGCGAAGGCCGGCGAATCAGCCGCGAGAAGTTTCTCGAGGCGCCCGCGATTGCGGCGGGGGCCGAGGCGCGGCGGCGCGCCGGCGAAGAATTTCTGTTCGGCGACGAGAATCCGAAGGCGGCGATCCCGGAATTCGAGGCGGCCATCGAAGTGATCGACAACCACGGCGAATACCTCGCCGAACTGGGCCTGGCGCGGTTCCAAGTCGAATACGCGGCGAACGGACCCGGCGTGGAAGACGCCCGCCGACTGATTCGCCGGGGGATCGCCGCCAGCCCGGAATCCGACGTCGTGCGCCTGTGCGAAGCGCTGATGTACAAAGAAGAGTACGAATTGGCCAAGGCGTTGGCGTCGCTCGCCCGCGCGCGGCAACTCAACCCGAACAATCGCCTCGCCGGCCTGCTGATCGAGGAGATCAACGCCGGTCGGCGGTCGGCGGCGCACGAGAACGCCGTGCGGGATTTTCTCGATCGCGACGCGACCCCTGCGCGAAAAACCGGGGGGGCCGCGCGCGGCAAACGCCCGGCGGACGGTTCGCCGAGTTAGCGCGGCGCATTCGGCGTCGCCCCGCGCGGCGCGGCGGCGCTTGGCCGAAGAGTGTTTCGTGCTACAATAGTGCGCTCGCCGGCGAACAACTTAGACGAGGCGCGGTTCGACTATGCTGAGCTTCGACCTGTGGGAAAAAATCCCAAAATTAAACGGCGAACTGGATTACCTGGAGTTCTCGCGCACCTTGAGCGAGCCGGAGGTGATGATTCTGTCGCGCGTGAACGGCAGCAGTTCGCTCGGCGAAATTGTCACGGGCTTGCGTTACGATCGCGACCACCTGGTGCGGCTAGTCGCCCGCCTGGCGAACCGGCAGGCGCTGCTGTTCGACGATCCGCTCGTCGCCAGCGAACTCGCGACCGAAATCGCCGATCTTCGCGTCGATTTTACCGGCGCCCGCAAGCGAACGGCGCGGCCCCGCGTCGAACGGAAACAGACCGCGCCGGAAGCGGAGGCGGCGGAGCCGGACGCGGACCGGGCGACGGAACCGGCGGCGAATCGGGAGCCGGCGGGGCCGGCGGCGCCCGCGGCCGCGGCGGAGTGGACCGAGCCGGCGCCGGCGCCGCCGGTCGAACCGGATAAATCCGCGGACGCGGCCATCGAGCCGGCCGCGCAGCCGCCGACGGCGGAGCGGTACGCGGAATCAGGCGAATGGGAGATCGATTCGTTTTTCTCGTTGGTCAATCGTTTGCACGGGGAGCGTCGCAGCGGCATTCTACGCGTTCACCGCGACGCCCGCACGTGCAAGGCCATTTATTTCGACCTCGGCTCCCTGGTTAATATCAGCTCGACGCCGTTCTCGGCGGCGGAGTGTCTGGGCCGCTTGATCGAACGCGCGGGCTACATCGACCAGAAGAAGGTCGTCGAGTCGCTGGTGGCCGCCAAGGGCTCCGGACGGCGCCAGGGCGAAGAATTGGTGGCGATGGGCGCGATCCGCCGCGATCTGCTGGGCGCGATGCTGAGCGTGCAGGTGGAATACAAAGCCGCCGAGATTCTGGAATGGGGCCGGGGCTTCTGGACGTTCGAAGAGGCCTCGTCGTTGTTCGACCGCGTGTCGCGCATCGAAACGTCGGTTCCCCGGCTGTTGTTCAATTTGGTCTGGAAACGATATCCGGCCGCCCGCCTCGCCGACCAACTGCGGCAGCGCGGCGAAATGTACGTCGGCAAGACCGAGGCGCCGATCTATGAACTGGACGAATTCGGGTTCGGGGCGGCCCTGCGCAAGTTCGTGACGATCGCGATCGAGAAGGACAGTCCGCTGAAACGCGTGCTGGTCGTCAGCAATCTCAAGCCGGAACAAACCCAGCGCATGTTGTGGGCGTTGTACCTGACCGGCATGATGGGCTTCTACGACGATTCGCGCGAAGACCGCGGCGCCGCCCTCATCGTCGATCTCAATAACGAATTGAAGACGGTCGAGCGCGAGCCGTATTTCGACATCCTGCACATTCATTGGACGGCCGACACGGCCATGGTCGAGAAATCGTATGCGCGCTTGTCGGCCGAAATGGAGCACGCCATCGCAACGACCGACGGCCTGGCGCGGCAGCTCAAAGAACGGATTTACGACTACGTCAAGACCGCCTACGAGGCCCTGCGGACCAAGGAAGGCCGGCGAGCCTACCGGCTGCGAAGATTCGACGAGGATTTCGTCATCTTCGGCGCCGAGATCTTGCGCCAAAAGGGCGAGAGCTACCTGTTCACCAAGGAAGATCCCGTGCAGGCCATTCAGGAGTTCGAGGGCGCCATCGAGGTCAATGATCGCAATGGCGAATACTACGCCGAACTGGGCCTGGCGCTGTTCCTCCGCGATTACGGCGGCCGCGGGCGAGGCGTCGATGAGGGCCGGCAATTGCTGCGCAAGGGCGTGGCCATGGCCTCGCAGTCGGAGGTCGTGCATCTGTGCCTGGCGATGATGCACCGCACCGAACGCCAGTACGCGAAAGCGTTGTCGTCATTGGAGCGCGTGCTGCAAATCAACCCGCAAAATCGCTTCGCCCGCATTGTGGCGAACGAAATCCGGAGCGGCGAAAAATCGGCCGAGCACGAGGCGGCCGTCAAGCAATTCGTCGAACGGCATGCCGCCGTTCAACAAAAGAAGTCCACGGAAGCCGCGCCCCAATAACGGCCGAGCGCCCGCGGCGCGGCCAGGGAGGAACCCCGATGTTCGGATTTGCACGTTGCCGTTCGGCGGCGGCGCTGTTGGCCGCGCTGCTCGCGTTGACCGCCGGCGCCGCCGCGTGTGCGATCGACCAGCGCATTCGCGAGAAGAGCCAGGACCTGTCGGGCGATCTGATGGAAAAAGCGGTCGATTTCAACCGCATGATCGCCTGGCAGTATTTCGACGCCGCGGCCGCCGTCGTCGTGCCGCAATCGCGCGGCAATTTCTTGATGACGGCCGAATCTTTCAACCAACGGGTTCACATCGAAAGTTTCACGGTGGTGCTGACGGAAGTCAGCGAACATCCGTTTACGCGCCTGCGCGGCCAGGTTCCCGAAATCCAGCACGAAAAGAAACCGCAGATCGAGCCGCCGCCGACGGAAGACGAGGTCGCGGCGGCGGCGCGCAAGGCGCAGGCGACGCCGGAGCCGTCCAAGGCGAAGACGATGCCGAAAAACTGGTACGGCCTGGTGCTGGTTCGCTACGTCAACCTGTCGATCCTGCCGCATACGCAGGTGCGGTCGCCGCTGCTCCGGCAATACTGGTACTGGAACGACACGGACGAGACCTGGATGGTCGATCCCGAAATCGAGCAACTGCTCGACCTGGACAAGTCGGAGGCCGCGCCGCCGCTCGGCGAGAAGCCGCTCGCGCCGTCGCCGCACTGAAAAACGACGGCGACAAAACGCACTTGCAATCCGTTAACGGACGTTGGCGCCGACGCGCCATGGATATCCGTTTGGAAAAGAACTGTGCGGACCGCCTGCCGCGCCGGCGGACGACGCTGCCGGCGCAGCGACGAATCGCCCTTGTTTCCGACGGTTGCGCGCGGGGCGGCGCGTTTCGCTCTCTGCCGATAACTCGCGCGAACGGCGCGGAAAGCGGACCATTCGAAACCGAATGACAGAAAAGATCATCCAATAATAAACGACGGCTCGCCGGCGCGCCAATTTCCCTCTTTTTTTATCATTTTTCTTCCTTTTTGCGGAGTTTCTGGTATACTGCCTTAGGTCGGCGAATCGGCTTCTGTGAGGACAGAACGAGGGGAAGGTCGATGCGCCGCGCCACCACGATGATTCTGATCCTCTTCCTCTGGACGCCGCTGTTTGTCGCGGCGTGCAGCCCCGCACCCGAACACCACCATCACCATCCGGTCGATGACGACGAGTCGCCCATGGACGACGACACGTCGCCGAGCGACGACGACACCTCGCCCGCCGACGACGATGCGTCGCCGAGCGACGATGACGCATCGCCCGCCGACGACGATGCGTCGCCGAGCGATGACGACCTGTCGCCCGCGGACGATGACGCCTCGCCGACCGACGACGATGCATCGCCCGCGGACGATGACGATGACGCGTCGCCGACGGATGACGATGCGTCGCCGAGCGATGACGACACCGCGCCTGCCGATGACGACACGGCGCCTGCCGACGACGACACCGCGCCGAGCGATGACGACACCTTGCCGGGCAACGGCGGCGATGACGACGACGATGACGACACGACGCCCGGCAACGGCGGCGATGACGACGACGACGACGACACGACGCCCGGCAATAGCGGCGATGACGACGACGACGACACGACGCCGGGCAACGGCGGCGATGACGACGACGACTCCGCGCCGACCGATGACGACGCCTCGCCTGCCGACGACGATGACAACGACGACATGACGGTCGACGTGCAATACGTGGCCGGCGGCACCTATTCCGGCGCCGCATTGACGCTGGACGCCGCGGGCAACGCCACGGTCATCTCCGGCAAATCCCGCGATCTGCTCGCCTACACGGAAAGCGGCGGCAATTTCAGCGAGCAACTGGCGGCGTTCGGCGTTTACGCCAACCCATCGGCGACGCTCGGGCCCGATGGCGCCCAGCACGTGGCCTTCTACGATTGGATCAACAAGAACCTGCGTTATGCCACCAACGCCGGCGGCGAATGGACGGATGTCCTGGTGGACGGAACGGGCGACGTCGGCCATTACAGCGGCATCGCGCTGGACGCGGGCGGCGCCGTCCACATCGCGTACACGGTGCAAACCGCCGGCGTGCCCAGCGGCGTGCGCCACGCGACGAACGCGAGCGGCGCCTGGCAGACGGACGAGATCGCGGACGGCTCGCAAATCGGCGACTATCCGCAAATCGCGATCGACGCCAACGGCCTGCGGTATGTCACGTACAACGACGACGGCAACGTGCAGGTTTGCCTCGCGAATTGGAACGGGGCGGCCTGGAGCAACTTCGCACTGCCGTATTCGACGCCGGACGGTCGGGCGAGCGCCGTGGCCGTCGGGAGCGATGGAACGCTGAATGTTCTTTACCATCAAGTCAGCGGCGGCATGGTGTACGCCACCGGCACGTACAGCAGCCTCGACTACAACCTGATCAACAGCGTCGACAACGTCGCCGATACGCTGGCGATGGCGCTCGACGGCAACGGCGTGGCGCATATTACGTACGCCATCGGCACGAACGAAGTAGGCTACGGCAACAACTCCGGGGGGACATGGAGCCTGCAAACCATCGGCGCCGGTTACCCCGTGTTCATCGCCGCCAATTCGGTGAATGACGTGGCGATCTCGCTCGCGCGGATCGGCGTTGCGCGCAAGCAAGGCGCGACGTGGACAGAGACATACTTCGACTACGGCTTCACGGCCGCGGCGCCGGCCATGCGCAACGATGCGCAGGCCCGCCAACATTTCGTTTACCTGGAAAACGAAACCGCGACGCTGCGTCATGCGACGGACGCGACCGGCGGCTGGACCTTCGAGTCGATCGCGACCCCGATCGGAACCGGCATGCTTGACAGCGGCCTGGTCGTCGACGCGTCCGGAGGCTTGCACGTCTCATTTTACAACGGCGCGAATCAAAACCTGAATTACGCGACCAATGCGGGCGGGACGTGGGCGACCAGTGTCATCGACGGCGGTCCGACTGTCGGCCAGGCGAGCGCCATGGCCAGGGACGCCGCCGGCGTGTTGCACGTGAGTTATTCGGACGACGGAAACGGTGCTCTGAAGTATGCAACCAACGCTGGCGGCGCCTGGCAAACGACGATGGTCGACAGCAGCGGCGCGATCGGGGCGTCGGCAATCGCCGTCGACGGCGCCGGCACGGCGTACATCGCCTATAGCAATCAGACCGTCGGCGCGATCGAACTGGCGACCGGCGGGATCGGCGGCTTCTCCGTCCAGACCGTCGATGCCGCCGGCGGCGCCTCGGTGTCGCTCGTGCTCGACGCCAACGGCCAGCCGCAGTTGGCGTACGTCGGCGCCGGGCTGCGCCACGCTGCGTTGGTCGGTTCGACCTGGCAGGTTGACACGGTCGACCCCGCAGGGACGGCCGCCGGAACCGCGATCGCGACCTGGGGCAACCTGGGGCTGGCGATCGCCTATCAAAACGGCGCCGCGCTCAGCCTAGCGCTCGGCCGGCCCGGCAATTGGTGGCTGTTGCCGGTCGATACGCTCGACAATGTCGGCCAACAACCGTCGCTGGTCGCCGCGCCCGACGGCTCCCGCTACGACGTCGGCTATCTCGGCCAGGGCGGCGTCTGGCTGGCGACGGTGACGTTCACGGCGAACTAGCGACCGCAACAAACGGAGGAAAAAAGAAAACCGTTCGGCCTGAAACGGGCGAGATCGCGATTTCGAGCAGTTCTGATTCCGGGGTTGGCAACTCGACCCGGATGCCGATCGCCAGGCCGCCAGGCGCCGCGCTGGGGCGTCATGGCCGTGATCGAGCATCGGGTCGAGCCAACCCCTTTCTCTTTTTCTTTTCGGCGCGGGCCGGCCGGCGGCGCTCAATCCAGCCAGGACATCCGCCGCCGATCGAGCCATTCTTTCGATTCCGACTTCGGCTGCGGGTAGTCGAGGCTGTAGTGCAACCCCCGGCTCTCGCGGCGATTGCGGGCGGCGCGGATGATGAGTTGGGCAACCTGGGCGAGGTTTCGCAATTCGAGCAAGTCGGCGGTGACGGTGAAGTCCCAGTAGTATTCGGAGATTTCGTTCATTACGAGATTGATTCGCTGGCGCGCGCGTTTGAGGCGGCTGTCGTTGCGCACGATGCCGACATAGTTCGACATCGTGCGCCGCACTTCTTCCCAGTTGTGCGCCACGAGGATTGCTTCCTCGGGGTGGGCGGCGCCGGTCGCATCCCAGTCGGGCACCGAAATTCGCTGGCCGTCCTTTTTGCCGCGGGCCAGGATCCGACTCGCCGCATTGTGCGCGAACACCACGGCCTCCAGCAGGCTGTTCGAGGCGAGCCGGTTGGCGCCGTGCAAACCGGTGTAGGCGCACTCGCCGATCGCGAAGAGGTTCGGGACGGTCGACTCGCCGTGTTCGTCGACGGCAATGCCGCCGCAGAGATAATGCGCGGCCGGGGCAACCGGGATCGGCGCGCACGTGATGTCGATGCCCAGCGACAAACACTTGGCGTAAATGTTGGGGAATTTCTCCGCGGCCTTCTTTTTCAGATGCGACACGTCCAGGTAGACGCAGTCCGCCCCTGTGCGCTTGATCTCCAGGTCGATGGCGCGGGCGACCACGTCCCGCGGCGCAAGGGACGCCAAGGGATGCAGCGTATCCATGAAGCGCTCGCCCTTGGCGTTGGTCAGCACGCCTCCTTCGCCGCGTACGGCCTCGCTGATCAGGAAATTCCGCGCGTAGGGGTGGTACAGGACGGTCGGGTGGAACTGAATGAACTCCATGTTGCCGATCGTTGCGCCGGCCCGCCAGGCCATGGCGACTCCGTCGCCGGTCGCGACATCGGCGTTGGTCGTGATCAGATAGACCTTGCCGGCGCCGCCGGTCGCTACGACCGTACTGCCGGCCAGGAAAGTATGTACGTCGCCCGTCGTTTTATCGAGGGCGTAGACGCCAAGACACTGGTCGGCCGAGCGGTTGTGGAACAGCTTGGCGCTGGTGATCAGGTCGATGGCGAAGTGGTGCTCAAAGATGTGGATGCGCGGGTGGTCGCGAACGCGGGCGATCAACGCTCGCTCGATCTCCGCGCCCGTTAGGTCGGCCCGGTGCAGTATCCGCCGGGTCGAATGCCCCCCCTCGCGGTGCAGGTCGAATTCGCCGGCGTGCTCGCCGTTTTTGTCGAATTTCACTCCCAAATCAATTAGTTCGCGAATGCGGGCGGGGCCATCTTCGACCACCATCCGGACGATCGCGTCTTTGCAAAGCCCGGCTCCGGCCGTGAGCGTGTCCGCCACATGGAGCTCGACGCTGTCTTCAAAGGAGGTCACCGCGGCGATGCCGCCTTGAGCGTACTTGGTGTTCGTTTCGTCAAGGTCGGCCTTCGTGATCAGATTGACTTCCAGCGTGTCGGCAAGCTTGAGCGCGGTCGTCAAGCCGCCGATGCCGCTGCCGATGACGAGGACATCGGAATGAAAAAGCATGTAATCCTCGCGGCGTTCGATTGAACGGGCCAGAGTTTGCGGCGACGCGGCGAGCGCGTCAAGGGATGATCCACCAGAATTGCGCGGTTCTTTGCCCTCACGTCGGTCGCGATAAGGATGCGTTATTGACACCGGCGGCGCTGCTTGACAGCCTCCCGGCCAGTCTTTATGGTAAAAACTTCTTTGTAATGTATTGTATACGGGATGTGACAGGCGAATGCGCGCGATTGGGGCAATGCTGGGGATACTTCTGTTCCTGGGGCTTTGGGGGGCCGCCTGGGGCGCGGATACGGCTGCGTTCGGCGGGGACGACACCGTCTGGCGGTACACGAACCACTCGCCGGACAGCCGCGAGAACCTCTTGTTTGAGGAGGAGACGGTCGCGGCGGCCGAACGGGCCCGGCAGCGTGAGGAGTTCAGCCAGCCGGAGCTGATGGCGATCGTCAGCGAGGCTGCCCTGCGGCACGGTCTGGAGCCCGAGTTGCTTTGCGCCGTGGCCTGGGTCGAATCGCGGCTCAAGCCCTACGCGGTTTCGCCGATGGGCGCGCGAGGTCTGATGCAACTGATGCCCGACACAGCCCGCCGGGCGGGCGTGCGCGACATGAACAACCCCGTCGAGTCGGCGGAAGGCGCCGCGCGCTACCTCCGTTCCTTGCTGGATCGGTACGACAATGACGTGACGCTGGCGCTGGCGGCGTACAACGCCGGCGAAGGGGCCGTGCGGCGCGGTCGACCGCTGCCGGCGAATGCTCCGACCTTGATTTTCGTGCAAACCGTATTGACGACGCGAGACTCGCTCCGGAATCCATAAATCAATGAAACGAAGCGATTTTATCAACCCGCCGAACGTGATTTCGTTTTTCCGGTTGGCCATGACGCCCTTCCTGTTTCTGTTCCTTTACATGGAAAAATATCTGAATCCGGACCACGACACGATTTTTTTTAACATTGCGGCCGGCATAGTGTTTTTGCTCGGTGCGCTTACGGATCTGGCGGACGGCATCGTCGCGCGTCGCTGGCACTACGTCACGGACATCGGCAAGTTCCTGGACCCGTTGGCGGACAAGGTGATTGTGTCTACCGCGCTGATATTACTGGTTAATTTGAATCGGGCTCCGGCCTGGATCGCTTTGATTATCATTCTGCGCGAGATGGTGATCACCGGCTTGCGCGGTCTCGCCAGTACGCGGGGAACGATCATCGCCGCCAGCAACCTCGGCAAAGGCAAGACCGTGCTGCAGGACATTGCGCTGACGGGATTGCTGCTGCACGAGCCGATGGATTTGGGACGCGGCTGGGCGCCCGCCTGGCTGACGTTCCACAACGCCGGCGCGCTCGTGCTCTACCTCGCCGTGTTCTACACGCTGTATTCCGGGTACGATTACGTAAAGAAGTTCGTGGCTAGTGAAACGGCGGATGCGCCGGGCGACAAGCCGGCTTCGGCCGGCGGATAAAAACCTCGTTCTTTGACGGGCTTGCAAAAAAAACAGAAAGAAGTTCCTTGACTTTTTTTGCGTAACCGGATATCCAAGTGGCGGTTAGTTCATAACTTAGCGCTTCTGGCAAGGGCTTCGGAGGAAAGCATGAGCCGTAAGATTATCGTCGGCGTCATTTTATGCGTCGTGCTGGCGGCCGCGGCGGTCGCGGGAGCCGCCGAAAAGGTCGAGAACGTGTTTATCGCCGGCCTCGACGCGGGCTACTACGGCCACACGGGCTGGCTCGGGCAAAACTTCGGCGGCGGCGTCGGCGGCGCGCTGTTCTTCGGCTACGGCATTACCCGGAACTTCGCGATCGAACTCGATTACCAACCGATCGTTACGTCGTCGGTGAAGAGTTCGAGCGCCAAGCAAATTTACAGCAACGCCTATTTCGGCGGGCTCGGCCAATCCTTCAGCGGCATGGGCGGCATCGGCGCCAGCGGCAAACTCTACCCGCGCGATCGCTTTCGCGATGCCGATTTCGTCATCGTGCAGCCGTTCGCCCGCCTCGGCCTCGGCTGGGAGCCGTTTATCTGGACGTACCAGAAGAGCGTGCAGCCGCTGCTCAACTACAAAAAAGGTGATGGCTTCAACAACCTCTACTTGAATATCGGCGGCGGCTGCGACTTCATGATCGTCAAGTGGTTCAGCCTCGGCTTCGATCTGCGGTTGTGGAAGTACTTCCCCATGACCAAGACGATCGACGGCTTTACGACGAAGGGTTCCTCCCTGTACAAGGTCGGCAGCTACGACAGTTCTCTGACGTACAGCGGCGGCCTCAACGCCACTTTCCAATGGTAGGAGACTAGCGATGAAGCGGTTTTGCCTGATCCTCGCATTCGCGATCTCTCTGGGCTTGTTCGTCAACAGCACGGCCCTGGCCGACCAGTTCACCGGCGGCTATATCATCACCAGCTACCAGAAGACCGTCGGTCCGACCCCGAGCCCGTTCTTCGACGCCGCGAAGAAGCTCGGCCGCGGAGTGGTCAACATGGTCAGCGCGCCGATCGAACTCATCAAACAGCCGATCACGGAAGCCGACAAAGGCGACAGCGTCGGCGAATTCTTCACCGGTTTCGGGTATGGCCTGCTGGCCGGCGTCGCCTGGACCTTTTACCGCGAGCTCGACGGGGTCTACGAAGTCGTCACGTGCTATCTGCCGAGCTTGAAGCCGGCGATCAATCCCGAATATATATTCTAGCGGCCGCGACATTTGCGTGCGAGAGCGGACCTGCCCCCCGCGGGGCGGGTTCGTTTCGTTTTGAAGGGTTGAGTTTGACCATGCGTTTCGCAGTCCCAGGCGCGGCGTTGCTGCTTGTGCTGCTGGCGGGCTGCGTTCATCAACTCCCGCCGGAAATCCATTTGAAATCCGCCGACAACACCGGCGTGGTCTTCGGCCGCATCGCGCCGCTGCAGGGCGCCGAGGAAGGCTGGATCGAATACCAGAAGGCCGACGGCAAGAAAGCCAAGACCGGGCTGGCTCCCGACGGCTATTTTGTGATTCAGGCCGCGCATGGTTCGTTGCACTTGGTCGGTTTCGCCTACCGCGAAGCGAAACGCTTGCACACGGTGACGTTCGCTTCGCCGCCGGCGTTCGACGTGCGGGCCGCCGCCGTCACCTACGTCGGCCTCGTCCTGCTCTCGCCGCTGACCCAGGATGTGTATCTGACCGACGATTTCATCCGCGACCGCGAGTGGCTCCTCACGCGGTATGGCGACAAAAAGGCGCCGGTCAGTCAGTTCGCGAACCAAAAGTTCTACGATTTGATGGTGCATTATCAGCGCGTCCCGGAGCCCGCGCCGCAGGTCGACGGCGGTCGCGCCGTCGTGCCCGAGACGCTGTTTCTCATGGGCGATGTTTTGCCCGGCGGTTGCCTCGCCGGTCCGGGCGGGGCCGACAAGACCGAAATTCCGCCGCGCGAGATTCTGGTTTCGTCGTTTCGCATCGATGTCGCGCCGGTCAGCCGCGATGCCTTCGGGCACGAAGGCGCCGAGGCGATCGACCACGTGAGCTGGAACGACGCGGCGGACTACTGTGCCCGCAAAGGCGGCCGATTGCCGACCGAAGCGGAATGGGAGTTGGCGGCGCGCGGCCCGCGCTGGGGCCGGCGCTATTACGCCGGGGCGCCGCCCCTGACCTCGGGCAAACCCGTCGGCGTGGGCGAGACGCCGGCGACCGATGCAGCGAGCAAATGGGAAAAAAGCCCCTACGGCGTGGAATTCCAGGGCGCGGATCTGGCCGAATGGACGCGGGACTGGTACGGGCCGCCGGCCGTCGCCGACGTCCCGGCGCGCGATCCGCAAGGACCGCCGACCGGCGACGAAAAAGTGGTCCGCGCCGGCCCGTATCGTTTTGCCGCCGCGCCGAGTCCGGGTCTAAAAAGCGTCGGTTTCCGCTGCGTGTACGGCGGCGCGGATTTGTCGAAAACGCCGGTGCAATCCGCGAATCCGCAGCCGCCGGCGCCGCCAGCAGCGCCGCCGCCGCGGGAACCGAAAAAAGACAAGCCGCCGGAACAATTGAAGACGGCGCGCGTCATCGCCGACGGCAACGTGTACGCGGGCCCGTCAACCAAAGCCGCCGTGGCGGCGCGCGTCGCGGCGGGCGACCTGGTGACGGTCATCGGTTGGAGCGATGAGTTTTACCTCGTGCGAATGGCCGACGGGGAGGAAGGTTTTGTGCGTAAGGATCTGCTCGACGAGCATAACGGAGGACGACCATGAACAAGCGATTTGCGTTTCTGCTGTTGACCGTGGCGCTGGCGCTGCTGCTGACGGCGGCGGTCTCGTGCGTCAAGCGCGGACCTGAAAGCGGCCTCGGCCAGCCGCCGCCGGCGCCGACGAAGGCCCCGGCCCCCGCCCCGGCCCCGATTGCGCCGCCGCCGGCCACGTCCGCCAACCCCGAACTCAAAGTGCTGAAAGTTTCGGGCGCCGGCGCCGGGCAGACGGGCATTTTCGTCGTCAAACTGCAATGGAACGGCGACAAACCGACCGACTGGACCATCAAAAAATGGACGATGATGCGCGATAAAACGGACCAAACCCAATCGATGCTCGTCATCGAGGACCAGAGCTTCCCGGTCAAGCCCGGCGAGCCGACCGTCGCGACCGTGCGGGCGATTCCGATCAACCCGACCAAAGAGCCGCCCCGCAACCTGATCGTCGAGTACGCCGGCATGCCGGTTTACGAATTGACCGACAAGATCGAGGATCCGAAGGTCAGGGCGCTCCAGGGCGCGATCGAGAAGGTCAACCAGGCTTTTGTCCAGATGATGCCGCTGGTTCGGATCGTCGGCGACAGCGTCCAATATGCGCCGAAAGACCGCGCCAAGGTCGAACCGTACCTGAGCATCGCGCTGTGGGACCTCTCCGGCGCCAAGCCGCGGCCTTACATCGAGCCGACCGTGCTCGAAGGCGCTTTCGTGGTCGCGTTCTCCGGCGGTATGACGCAGCGGGGCTTGGCGAGTTTCATTCAAAAGAAAAGCGCCGGCATCACCGAACGCAATGCCATCCAGGAGGCCGCGCGCATCGCGGGCCCGATCAACCGCCTGCTGGATATCGCGGGCCTCGATGCCCGCCTGACGAAGTAGCGGGGGCGGGGGGATCGGCGGACCGACGCGCTATTCGAAAACGACGGCGCGCATCGACAGCGAACCGAGGTCGAAGCCGATAATTGGGAAACGCGCCGTGTCGCGCGCGTCGGCGGCGCCGCACGCGTAGAGCAGCGGCAGGTAGTGGTCGGGCGTCGGGTGCGACATGCGCCCGGCCTCGGTGGCGAGCGCGCGGGCGAGAAATTCGTGGTCGTGCTGCGCGACGGCCTGCGCGACCTCGGCGTCGAACGCGCTCGCCCACGGCGGCGTGGCCGTGTCGCCGCGCATGGAACTCATCATCGCGTGGCGCAGATTGTGCGTAATGTTGCCGCTGCCAAGCACGAGCACGCCGACCTCTCTCAATGACGTCAGGTCGCGACCGATCGCCAGGCAGTCGGCGGCCGACGCGCGGCTGTTGACGCTCAGTTGCACAACCGGCACGTCGGCCAGCGGAAAAAGATGATGCAGCACCGACCACGCGCCGTGATCGAGACCCCAATCGGAACGCAACGACGCGCGTCCCTTGCCAAGCAGCGCCACGACCCGTCGCGCCAAGCCGCGGTCGCCCGGCGCCGGATACTGCATCTCGTAGAGTTCGCGCGGAAAACCGCCGAAATCGTGAATGGTCTCGGGAAATTCGTTGTCCGTGACGTACGTGCCGGGCGCGAACCAATGGGCCGAAATGCAGAGAATCGCTTGCGGCCGCGGCAGCGATGCGCCGAGCGCACGAAAGCCGCGGCTCCACTCGTTGTCCTCGATCGCGTTCATCGGCGAACCGTGACCGATGAACAGCACGGGCGAACGCGTTTTCTCTGACGCCATCGGCGATTCCTCCGACGGATCTTACGCGCTGGTCTTCTGCTCCTCGATCTTCCAGTGCGCGCCGGCCGTCAGCCAGCCCTTCAGCAACGCCGCGATGATGCAGCCGCCGAGTGCGAACGCGCCAAGAATCAGCCACATCGCCGATGGCGTGTGCCAGTAATCGAGCATGTTCTTTTCCAGCGCCGCTTTGAGCGGCACTTCGGCGCCCGCGACGATCACGTGCTCGGGCGACCAATGCATCAACATGTGCCCGGACAACGCGCTGACGATCATCTTCGCCATGAACCACGGGATCATCGTCATGCCCAGGTACGTGCCTTCCTGCCCCTTGGGCGCGATCGCTGCGGTGTATTCGTTGAGCTTCGGCGACCAGACGACCTCGCCGATGGTCAACAACACCATGCACGCGATCGCCATCCAAATGTGCGCACTGGCGAGGTCCATGTGATACCACTCCCACGGCAGCGCCATCGGCGCGAGCGACAACGCCGAAACCATGGCGCCGTAGACGAGCATTTTGAAAATATTGAACCGGTTGGTGATGGGAATGAACAGAATCAATCCGATGACGATGCCGATCGGGTTGATGGTGTTGAGCATGCCGATCGGCGCGTCGGGGCCGATCGTCCGCAGCCAATATTTCGGCATCAACAGATAGATGTACGTGTACACCGCGCGCACGCCGAGAATCAGGGTGATCAACACCAACAGCCGCCAAAAAGCCTTCTCGCGCACGACTTCGCGCACGATTTGCAGCGGGTTTTTCCGCTCGACCTTCTTCGTCGTCGCGTTCGGGTCGGGCGTTTCATCCGGCCCGAGAAGCTGATCTTCGCGGCGGATCAAAAGCGCGCCGGCCGCCAGGCAAAGCAGCGCCGTCACGACGCCCATCGTGAAGACGTGGACGTTGGGCAGATGCAGCCACTTGCGGATGACGTCGATCATCGCGCCGCCCAGCGCCGCGCCGACGTTCATGAACAAGTACCACAAATTGAATCCGGCGCTGCGCGACCTCTTGGTCGTGAATCGCGCGCACGCGGATTGAAACACCGTTTGAATCGACGCCATGAACGGCGCCATCAACAAAAACAGTCCGGCCGCCAGATATCCGCGGTGCGGCAGCGACGGCGTCAGGCCCACGAACACCACGCCCAGGCGCAAGATCAGCATGCCGAACATCGAGCCGTACAACGATTTCTTGATGCCGAGCCAATCCGTAAACATGCCCGAAACAAATAGAAAGATCGTCGTCGCCGTGGTGAAGACCGTGATCGCGTAGCCGGCGTTTTTGTCGTTGACGCCCAGGTCTTCCGAAAGAAAGACCGAGGCGATGGTCAGCATCGCGAAATAAAACGTGCAATCCAAAAAGTTGACGAGTTGAATGCCCCAATATTCGGTCCGCGTTTCCTTCAGCACATTGAAATCGCGGAAGTAGCTGACGATCAGGTCCCACGCGCCTTTCGACGCAACCGTTTCGTTGCTCACAAACACCTCGTTTTCGTCGCGGCGGGCGCCGCATGCGGGAGAATTATGAATGCGATCCTTGCTTGCTTTGTGCGCCATCTTCCGGCAAAGCTAGGGGGCCGTCAACCATAAACTCCGTGGCTTGTCCGACGAGGCCTGCTCATGAATCGCCGCTTGCTGGTTGCGCTCGTGCCGTCGCTCCTTCTGCTTGCCGGCTGCGTCTTCGCCTATCGCCCGCCGGACGATTCGCCTCACGCCGCCGCCGCGCCGAAGGGCATGCCGGGATTTCCCGAAAAACTCTGGGTCGATGCGCCTCCGCATGAACTGCAGTCGATCCCCTTGGCGACCGACATTTTCACGCGGCTCTCCGCGCATGCCGATCCGGCGGTCGTGAACATCTTTTCAACGACCAACGTTCAGACCCGCGTTGGCGACCCGCTCGGCTTGTTCACCGTGCGCACGCCCAATCTCGATTTTTCCGCCAAAGCCTTGGGCACCGGCTTTCTGATCAGCCCCGACGGCTTCCTGCTGACCAACGCCCACGTCGTCGCCGAGGCCGATGAAATCAAGGTTTTTCTGTGGCAGGAGAGCGAAGTGCGCGTGGCGCGGCTCGTCGGGCTCGATGTTGCGTCGGACCTCGCGTTGCTCAAGATCGAATACAAACAGCCGCTGCCGTTTCTGACGCTCGCCGATTCCGACGCGGCGGCCGTCGGCGAAATGGCGGCGGCGATCGGCAATCCATTCGGCCTGGAACATTCCGTCACCAACGGCCTGATCAGCGCCAAACACCGCCGGATTCACGAAGGCCGGCAAGGCGCGTTCGAGGACTACCTGCAGACCAGCGCCCAGATCAACCCCGGCAATTCCGGCGGCCCGCTGCTCAATCTCTACGGCGAGGTCGTCGGCGTGAACACCGCTGTCGTGCAGGGCGGGCAGGGGATCGGCTTCGCCGTGCCGAGCAACCTGGTCAAAGAAATTCTGCCGCACTTGATGCGCGCCGGCCGCGTGGTCTCGTGTTACGTCGGCGCCGAGATCGTCGAGGCCGCGCCCGACGAGGCCGCGCGGCTCCAACTGCCGAACCGCCGCGGCGGCGAAATCAAGAGCGTCGTCGCGGGCGGCCCGGCGGCGCAAGCCGGCCTGCGCGCCGGCGACGTCGTGGTGCGGGTCAACGGCCGGCAGGTCTACGATTCCCTGGCCTTGTTGCGCACGCTGAGCCTGCTTATCGCCGACCGGCCGGCAACGCTGACCGTCCTTCGCAACGGCCGCCAGCAAGACGTCAAAATCACCCCGGTGGTCGCGGCGAGGGATACAACCGGCGGGCGTTAAACCGCGACAGCGTATTATTCTTGTGATAACATTCACATTGATTGTGAAGGGCCAAGCATGCGGCGAATGGAAATGCCGTCGCAGGAGCCCGTAGCCTCGCGACGCCGGCGCGGCGTTGTCGCGATTCTGCTGTTGATTCTCGCGGCGGCGCTGGCCTTTCTTGTTTTTCATCACTGGCCGAAGAAACCGACCGAAACCGCCGCCGGCCCGCCGCCTGCGCCGCGAAGCCGCCACGCCCACGCCAGGTCTCACCCCGGCGCCGCGGCGGCAACCGACGACGAGAAAACAAGAAAGCCTTGCGTGACGAAGAACGAGTATCCGAGCGATGACGGTGAAGTGACCTGGACGATTGTGGACCGCGATTGCGACGGCGCCCACGTCGACTGCGAGTACACCAAGCGCGATTTTCACCGGCAGGTGGTCGAGACGTGGCGCGACGAAGGCTGCACGGGCGCGCCCAAGGAACGGCGCTGCTTTCATCGCGAACACGGTTCCTTGCCATTATAAAACGGTTTCCGCGGACGGGGCGCAGTTCGTGACGATGAACAGCAGCGCGGGCGACATGACCGCCCCCGACGGGTGCGACTATGTCCAGCACGACCCGCTGTCGCCGGGTCAATTGGTTTGCTTGGTCGACGCGCACTGCGATGGTCATCCTGTCGAAGCTGAGCGTCGCATCGCGCCGCCGTTCGCCACGGCGCAATCCTGGTTCTGGTTCGAGCGGCATCCGGAAATCGGCGAGTGGCTGGAGCAGTTCTCCAGGTTTGTGACGGCCCAGGTCAGCGAACTGCCTGACGAATTCTTGAACCAGATGCACGACTGGATTCAGGACCTCATGGACCAAAACCCGTAAGCCGGCGCACGCCGCCGCTCGCCCGCGGCGCCGGCGCGGCAAATGCGCGAAACGCTCATTATTTAGACGATCCCGAAAGCGGGCTGTCTTGCCGCGGCGAAAACTGAATCACGGTTCATTTCCGTCATTGACAATCGCCGGCTCATGCTTTATAAGGCGCCAGACCTAAGTCGTTAAAGAAACTCAACGGCAGCAATCCTCAGGACGCATGGGGCACGTAGTGAACGCTTTTTTTGCGACGCAATGCGGCAGAAAAAACGCGTTCGCGTCGTGTTCCGCTTCCGGGCGCCGCCGAGCCGGTTCATTTTTCCAGGATTCTTGAATCCGCATCTTTGAAAGGAGGGCGTGATGGCAGTTGACAGCAGATGGGCCTCGAGTTCGCTCAGGCGCTCATCGGTCGCGCGCAAGGCGGTGGTCGGCGCGATCTTTCTCGGCGTTTTGTTCGCCGCCGTTTCCGCGTTCGCCAGCGAAGCGGAACTGGTTGTTCCCGACCTGAGCAGCCAGACGTTCGTCGGCGGCGTTTCGGGCAGCGCGCTGCTGTGGGGCGGCATGGTGATCTGCCTGCTGGGCATGGCCTTCGGCCTGATCCAGTTCATGCAGATCCGCAATCTGCCGGTGCACAAAGCGATGCTCGAAATCTCGGAACTGATTTACGAAACCTGCAAGACCTACCTGATCCAGCAAGGCAAATTCCTCGCCATGCTGTGGGCGTTCATCGCCGCGATCATGGTGGTCTATTTCGGCTTCCTGAAAGAAGGCTACAGCGCCATTCAGGTGGTCATCATCATCATCTTCAGCATCGTCGGCATTCTCGGCAGCTATTCGGTGGCGTGGTTCGGCATCCGAATCAACACGTTCGCGAACTCGCGCACGGCGTTCGCCGGCCTGCAGGGCATGCCGTATCCGACGATGGCCATCCCGCTGAAGTCGGGCATGAGCATCGGCATGCTGCTGATCAGCGTCGAGCTGGTCATGATGCTGTTCATCCTGCTCGTGATTCCGGGCGCGTACGCCGGCCCGTGCTTCATCGGCTTCGCGATCGGCGAGTCGTTGGGCGCGGCCGCATTGCGCATCGCCGGCGGCATTTTCACGAAGATCGCCGACATCGGCTCCGACCTGATGAAGATCGTCTTCAAGATTAAAGAAGACGACGCGCGCAACCCGGGCGTCATCGCGGACTGCACGGGCGACAACGCGGGCGATTCGGTCGGCCCGACGGCGGACGGCTTCGAAACCTACGGCGTCACCGGCGTGGCGTTGATCTCGTTCATTCTGCTCGCGGTGAAGAGCAGCGAAGTGCAGGTGCAGTTGCTGGTGTGGATCTTCGTGATGCGCATCGGCATGATCGTCACCAGCGCGCTGTCGTACTTCATCAACGGCGCGATTTCCAAGGCCCGTTACGGCAAGGCGACGAAGTTCAATTTCGAGAGCCCGCTGACCACGCTGGTGTGGCTGACGTCCGCGATCTCGATCGGCATGACGTACCTGCTGTCCGCCTCGCTCGTTCCGGGTCTGGGCGACGGTTCGCAATGGTGGAAACTCGCGTCGATCATCACCTGCGGCACCCTGGCCGGCGCGATCATTCCGGAATTGGTCAAGGTCTTCACCTCGACGAACTCCGGCCACGTGAAAGAAATCGTCACGGCGTCGCGCGAAGGCGGCGCTTCGCTCAACATCCTCTCCGGCCTCGTCGCCGGCGACTTCAGCGCCTACTGGATGGGCGGCGCCATTATCGCCCTCATGGCCGCGGCCTGGGGCGTGAGCACGTTGGGCCTCGACAGCCTCATGTCGTATCCGGCGATCTTCGCCTTCGGTCTGGTCGCGTTCGGCTTCCTGGGCATGGGCCCCGTGACGATCGCGGTCGACTCGTATGGCCCGGTGACCGACAATGCGCAGTCGGTCTTCGAACTCTCGACGATCGAGACGCTGCCCGGCATCAAAGAGGACATCAAGAAGCAGTACGGCTACGAGCCGAATTTCGACAAGTGCAAGGCGTATCTCGAAGAAAACGACGGCGCGGGCAACACCTTCAAGGCGACCGCGAAACCCGTGCTGATCGGCACGGCCGTCGTCGGCGCCACGACGTTGATCTTCTCGATCATCCAAGTGCTGATTGGCAACGCCGCGCATGGAGCGGTCAATCTCGACGCCGCGCGCCAATTGGTCACGGAAGGCCTGTCGATTCTGAATCCGCTGTTCCTGCTCGGATTGATCACGGGCGGGGCCGTGATTTTCTGGTTTGCCGGCGCGTCGACGCAAGCCGTCTCCACCGGAGCCTACCGCGCGGTCGAGTTCATCAAGAAGAACATCAAACTCGACGGCACGGCCGAGAAAGCGTCGGTATCCGACAGCAAGAAGGTGGTGGAAATCTGCACGCAGTACGCGCAGAAGGGCATGTTCAACATCTTCCTCGCGGTGTTTTTCTCGACGCTCGCCTACGCCTGCGTCAACGCCTACTTCTTCATCGGCTACCTGATCTCGATCGCGATCTTCGGCTTGTACCAGGCGATCTTCATGGCCGACGCTGGCGGCGCCTGGGACAACGCGAAGAAGCTGGTCGAGACCGACATGTCGTACGGCGGCAAGGGCACCGAGCTGCACGCCGCGACCGTCGTGGGCGACACGGTCGGCGATCCGTTCAAAGACACCTCGTCGGTGGCGATGAACCCCATCATCAAGTTCACGACCCTGTTCGGTCTGCTCGCGCTCGAGCTGGCGATCACCATCGACTCGACGGCGGTGAAGGTCAGCCTCGCGCTGGCGTTCCAGCTCGTGGCGATGTTCTTCGTCTATCGGTCGTTCTACGGGATGCGCATCCCGGTGCTGCAAGACAAGAAATAAACGCGAAATCGCGCAGGCGATGCGGGCCGGCCGGGCGTCACGCTCGGCCGGCCCGTTTGATTTTCGGACGATCCTCCAAGGCGATTTTTTTGCCGCGTTTTCCGTTTGACTCGCGTTTCCGCTTGCGTATAATGCAACAACTTGTTCAGGGTGGTTTTCAAGTTTACTGTTTCCGTTGCAAGGAGAAGGTCGATGCGCGCATTGTATCTCGTGCTGAGTTTGGCGGTCCTGGCGGCCTTGCTGGCGATTCCCGCGATCGCGGCCGTGAACAACAATCCGGCCGGCGGGTCCGAAGACCATGTGCTGCAGTCCGACGACGACTCGGCGCCCAGCGACGACGATACGTCGCCCGGCGTCGACGACGACAGCTCCAATCCGCTCCAAGCGCGTACGACGTACGCCGACGGAAACATCGACGGTTGCGGCTGCTACTAGGCCGCCATTCCACAGACCTCGTTTCCATGCAGGGTTCCCCACAGCGGGAACCCTGTTTTTTTGTCCGCGCGCCAACTGCCTCCGCCGCCGGCCCGGATTGACGCCGCCGCGTTCCGGTCCTAATTTCCCCGGGAAACAGAGGGTCGACAATCACGTCGGTTTGGACGCGGCGGCCTGAACGCGCCCCGTCGAACGCCGCGGCCGAGGGAGTCGAGATGACCGAGAAGGCAGAGAAAGAAAATCGCGAACCCATCGCGAAGGATGTGCAGCGCTCGCTGGATGAAATCAAGAAGACGCTCAACAGCGCCCGCAAGTACCGCGGCACGCAGCAGAAGCGCGTCGGGATGCTGTTTTCGGGCGGCCCGGCGCCGGGCGGCAACGCGGTCATTTCCGGCGCCGCGCTGTCGTTTCTGAACGACGGCTGGGAAGTGATCGGTTTTTACAAGGGCTACGAATATCTGGAGCAGTTCGACCGCGAGAAGCCGCGCCAGTTCCGCGAGGGCACGCATTTCAAGCGGCTCGGCTACGAAGATGTCACGAAAATCCGCCAACTCGGCGGCATCTTCATCAAGACTTCGCGCGCCAACCCGAGCAAACTCGGCGGCCACGAGATCCGCAGTCCGAACGACCTGCTCGACGAAAAGCGCTCGGCCAAGCTCTACAACGTGCTCAACGCCATGGAGTTCATGGGCATCCAGGCGCTGATTTCCATCGGCGGCGACGACACGTTGAAGACCGCGTTTTATCTGCACCTGCTGGGTTTGCCGGTGGTGCACGTGCCGAAGACGATCGACAACGACTACTTCGGCATCCCGTGGACCTTCGGCTACTTCACCGCGATCGAGCACGCGCGCCAGGCGATCAAAGTCTACAACGCCGAAGCGCAGACGACCGACGCCTGGTGGATTCTGGAATTGATGGGTCGCAAGACCGGCTGGTACACGCTCGGCGCCGGCATCTCCGGCGAGGCCGTGCGCATGATCGGCCCCGAGGAAGTGGGCCCGCGCCTCGACCTGAACAAGCTTGCCGAAGAGATTCTCGAACTCGTGCTCCAGCGGGAAAAATTCGGCAAGCGCTACGGCGTCGTGCTTGTCTCCGAGGGCCTCGTCGATCGCCTGCCGGATGACCAGCGGCCCCAGGAAGTCGACGAGCACGGCAACATCAAGTTCTCCGAAGCCTTGTTCGGCCTGCGCCTGGCCAGACTCGTCGGCGACCTCTACAAACAGAAGACCGGCAAAAAACTCAGCATCAAGGCCGAGACCGTCGGCTACACCACGCGCTGCGCGGAGCCGTCGGCATTCGACATCTTGCTGGGCAGCCAACTCGGCATGGGCGCGTTCCGCTTCATCAGCGAAGGCCATGGCGGCAACATGGTCAGCGTCGGCGACAACCTCGAAATCAAAGCCGTGCCGTTCGAGCAACTGATCGACCCGAACACGTTCCGCACCCGCATCCGCTATGTGCCGATCGACGGCGACTTTTTCAAACTCGCCAAATCGCTCGAGTTCCGGCGGCAACAGGAAATCTGACGCGACGAACCGTCTTACGAGAGGACGGCCGGGCGCCCAAAATGCCCGGCCGTTCTGTTTGCGCCGGTTGCGGCGGGCCTTGGCGCCGCCGCCGCCGGCGACTTAAAATAAAAAAATGAAGCCCGCGCGAATGATCTTCACTTTCGGAATCGCGCTCGCCGTTTTCGGCGCGGCCTGGGCTGTCGCCGCCGATCCGCCGTGGCGCACCGTCGCGGGGGGCCGCTACCTCGTCTTTCCGCCGGCGCATCCGGCCGGCGAAAAGTGGCCGCTGTTGTTCGCCTTGCACGGCATGGGCGGCGAGGCGCAGAGCTACGGCCGCTTATGGCGCGACGCGCTGGGCGGCGGCTACCTCGTCGTCGCGCCGCAAGCGCCGCTGCGCGAACGCAACGGCGCCATGGTCGCCTCGTGGGGGAACAATCGCGAGACGCAGACGTTCCTCCTCGGCGTTTGGGACGAAGTTCACCAACAGCATCAAATCGACCCGGCGCACACGGTGGTCGCGGGCTACAGCGCTGGCGGCTACGCCCTATGGACGCTCGTCAACGCCCGCGTCGAGCAGGTCGCGGGGGTGATTTTCCAGGCCGCCGTGCCGCGCCCGAATGCGGGGTCGCTGAAGGGCAAGCACGTGTTTCTCATCGCCGGCGAGGGCGACGGCAGCTTCGACCGAACCAAGGCGGACCAGGCGTTCGAGGAACTGACCAGGCAGGGCGCCGCCGTGCAAATGTACGTGGCGCCGGGCGCGTCGCACGCGTCGGTCTACGACAAGATCCGTCCGGCGGCGGCCTGGATTCTGGCCGATTTCTCGGCGCCCCGCGCGCCGTAGTTCGCCGCGTCCGCCCAAAAAAGCATTGACGCGCCGCGTCCGGCCGCGGTATAGAAATGCCACGACCTTTTCGCCGTCTCACGCGATAAAAAAAACAAAGGTGGGGCTCGATGGAACAAGAAAAGAACCTTGCGCAGATGTTCAAGAATCGTGCGGCCAAATTCGGCGACAAGCCGCTGTTGCGCTGCAAGAAAGACGGCCGGTGGGTTGCGCTGTCTTACAAAGACGTCGAACGTCGGGCGACGGACATTGCGTTGGGGTTCCTGGCGCTCGGTTTCAAGCGATCCGACCGCATTTCGCTGTTGGCGGAGAACCGGCCCGAATGGGCGATGGTCGACCTCGCGACGCAATTTCTCGGCGGCATCCTCGCGACGATTTACGCGACGAACACGCCGGAACAGTGCGCCTACATCGTCAACAATTCCGAGTCGCGCTTCGTCGTGGTGTCGAACAACAACCAGCTCAACAAGCTGACCGGCAAGGGCGTCCGGCTGCCGCTGGTCGAGAAGATCGTCATTTTCGATGCGATCGACGGCATCACCGACCGCGACGTGCGCGTGTTGCCGCTGGCCAAACTCGAGGAATTGGGCCGCGCGTACGACCGGCCGGAGGAATTGGACAAAGCGATCGCCGCGACCACGTTCGACGACGTGGCGACGTTGATCTACACCTCGGGCACGACCGGCGACCCGAAGGGCGTCATGCTGACGCACGGCAATTTTTACACGAACGCCCAATCGTGCATTTCCGTGACGCCGGTCACCGAAAACGAAACGTTTCTGAGCTTCCTGCCGCTGTCCCACAGTTTGGAGCGGACGGCCGGCCACTGGATTCCGCTGTATATCGGCGCGACGATCAATTACGCCGAATCGATCGAGGCGCTGCGGCAGAACCTGCAGGAAATCAAACCGACGACAATGGTCAGCGTGCCGCGCATTTACGAGAAGTTTCACGCGGCAATTACCGACAACGTCGGCAAGAGTTCGCCGGTCAAACAGAAACTCTTCGCCTGGGCGCTGGCGACGGGCAAGAAAATCGGCGCGCTCAAACGCGACCACAGGCCGATTCCGTATCTCCTCGCGCTGCAGAACGACCTGGCCGACAAGCTCGTTTTTGAAAAAATCAAGGCGACGCTCGGCGGCAAGCTGCGCTACGCCGTCAGCGGCGGCGCGCCGCTCGCCCCGGAGTTGTTCGAGTTCTTCTTCGCGCTCGGCGTCACGATCTACGAGGGCTACGGTCTGACCGAAACGACGCCGATCGTAACCTGCAACACGCCGGCCGCCGTGCGCATGGGCTCCGTCGGCCGGGTGATCCCCGGCGTCACGGTCAAGATCGCCGACGACGGCGAGATTCTCGTGCGGGGGCCGAACGTCATGAAGGGCTACTACAAGGCCCCGGAAGCGACGGCCGAGGCGATCGTCGACGGCTGGTTCCACACCGGCGACATCGGCGAACTCGACGCCGACGGTTTCCTGCGCATCACCGACCGCAAGAAAGACCTGATCGTCACGGCCGGCGGAAAAAATGTCGCGCCGCAGAACATCGAGAACCTGCTGAAGATGGACCGCTACATCGAGCAGGTGAACATCATCGGCGATCGGCGGCGTTACTTAACCGCGATCATCGTGCCGAATCTCGCCGAAGTCGAGAAATGGGCCCAGGCCAAAGGCCTGAAATTCGTCGAACGGCCGGAGTTGGTGAAGCTGCCCGAGGTCAAGCAACTCCTGCAAGAATCCGTCGAAAAGGTCAACCGCCAACTGGCTAAGTATGAGTCGATCAAGAAATTTTACGTGACCGACGTCGTCTTCAGCCAGGAGAACGACATGCTGACGCCCACCATGAAGGTCAAACGCAAGAAGGTGAACGCGCGGTTCGCCAAGGAAATCGAGGCAATGTACGAAGAGTGAGCTACTGCGTGATCGCGTGATAGAGTTGATCGGCCGTCTTGGTTTCCGAACCGCCGCCGAGACTTTGTTGGAGCAGCGTGGCGTAATCGCCTGAGAGGTTGGTGATCACCAGCTTGTTGTTCAGGAAGCGCAGGTTGTGCGCCAACTCCCAAATCAGTTGCCGCGGCTGGGTGGCGCCGACGAGCGCGCCGAGGCCCAGGAAATCGTCGCCGTGCATTTTGTATTTCTTGTGCCCCTGGAACGCAATGATCACTTCGCTGACGTCGCGGCCCTGCATTTCGTGGGCGAATTGCAGAAACGTCCGCAGCAAACCGGCCTGGCCGCCCGGCGGGCCGACGGCGCGCACGTCGAAGACGATCGAGCCGACGTCGAAGAACGAATCGAAGTAGACGGTCGTGCGCACGCCGAAATTACGGGCGTCGCGCGCCATGACGCGGTCCAACGGGCGTTGCAGCAGCAGGTAGTTCTTCGCGGCCACGGCGATCATGCACAACGCGGCCAGCAGCACGAGCGCGGTCACAAACCGTTGCACGTTTTTGGCGGTGACGAACCGCAGCGGGTTTTTTCTCAATAAAAGCATAGCTGCCGGACTCCTTCCGCGCTGTCCAATCGGCCCATGATGACGCAACCCCTGATGTTGGCCCTTCCCCAGGGCAGAACGTAGCATTCGACGCGCCGCAAAACAAGCGGCCCGCCACGGAAACGGCCCGTATGGTTCACGGAAGTTGCTTTATGGGAGGAAATTTGCCGCAGATAGCACGACGCCTCTCCGTGGATGAACCACGAAGAGGCGTGTGCGCGTCATATTTTTCTGTCCATTAGTTGCTTTGTCTGTCATCCAATGCTCGGCGACCGTCCACTCGCCGCTGTCCATGAACCGAACCAACCCGACCATCCATTTCGAAAAGGCGCCGCGTCTTCCGCCCTTTCGGTTCGCCAACCGACCGGCGCGGCGCCGGAAACGCACCCCCGCCTCAATGCGGCTTGCGCTTGCTGCCGCCGTTAAGCCCGCTAACCAGGGTCAGCGTGCCCACCAACGTGCATACCAGCGCGAGATTCACAGCCATTTCGACCATTTTCCGATCCTCCCATTCGAGGTCGCGGCTTTCCCGCCGCCAACCACGGCGCCCGCAGATGTCGCCGGCGTCAATCCGCTGGCTGCGCAATCCCTTGCTCTCGCGAGCGTCCGGTTGAATGGAAGCCCCGTTCAGCCGACCCGACTGAACTGCATCCCGCTATTTGATTTTCAATTCGCACCAGAAACCCCGTTACCGAGGTGAATCAAATGTGCACATGATCCAGTGGCCGGACCATCGGGCTTTCCCTGAGGGCGCCTTGCCAAAAACAGCAGGCGGCGGACGCCGGCTTGCACCGTCTCAGGCGCGTTGGCGCCGCCGCAAGTTCTTGTATAATGAGGCGTTTTTTCGGTCGCAACATCGCAGCCTGCCGAGACGCCGAACCGCGCGCTTGGCCCACGTAGAAAGGCGTTCCATGGAAATCGCCGAAGCGACGAGCACGGGCACGTCGGAGAATTCGCTGTTCCACAAGCTGGTCTACGCGCTCGGCAGTCTGCCGGTCGGCCTGACCTCCGGCGTCATCGGCGCCTGGCTGATGTTTTATTATTGTCCGCCGGCCGATTCCGGCCGCACCGGTTTCGTTTCGCCGCAGGTCTTCGGCCTCTGGATGCTGATTTTGAGCGTTCCGTCGGCGCTCGCCGATCCGACCGTCGGCCATTTTTCGGACGGCACGCGTTCGCGCCTGGGCCGCCGCATCCCTTACATTTTGTACGGCACGCCGGTCTTGCTGCTGTCGTTCGTGCTGCTGTGGTTCCCGCCCAATAACGGCATCAGCCTGGCAAACACCCTGTGGCTGATTGCGTGCGTGCTGGTGTACTACCTGTCGTTCACCGTCGTCGTGAATCCGTTGCTGGCGATCATGCCGGAGAACTGGCAATCGGACAAAGACCGCATGTCGGTCAGTTCGCTGATGTCCGTGTCCGGCGCGATCGGCACGCTGCTCAGCTCGGCCGCGGGCGTGCTGATCGAGGCGATGCCGAACACCTCGACAATTCTCGGCATCGGCGTCAACGGCTTTCGCCTCTCGGCGCTGATCTGCGCCGTTGTCACGCTGGCCTGCCTCGCGCCGACGGTGCTCTGGATTCGCGAAACGCCGCATTCGGCCGCCAAGGAAGTGCCGTTCAGCATCTGGCAATCCGGCTGGGAGACGCTCAAGAATCCGGCGTTTTTGCCGTACCTGATTTCGGTCGCGCTGATCAACACCTCGACGACGCTCGTGATCGCGCTGTTGCCGTATCAGGTGACCGTGCTGGCGAAATCCAGCGAGGGCGCCGCCGGCGCGTTGATGGGCGGCTTGATGATCGCCGCGATGCTATTCCTGCCGTTGGTCAACAAGCTGATCGACAAGTTTCCGCGCCGCACGCTGTACCTCGGCTCGTGCCTCGGCATGGGCGTCATTCTCTGCTTCATGTACTTGATGGGCGTCATTCCGGCGCAAAGCTGGTCCATTTTCGGCCTCGCGATCCCCGTGCGGCTCGCGTTCGTCACCGGGCTGCTGTTGTGCGCGGCGCCGTTCGTTTCGGTGTTTCTGGTCGTGCCGCGCACCCTGCTCGCCGATGTCATGGACTACGACGAACAATTGACCGGTTACCGGCGCGAGGCGATGTACAACGGCATGGAGAGCCTGATCGGCAAGATCCCCACCGGCTTCGCGCCGTTGATCATGGGCGCGCTCTTCGCGCACTTCGGCAACACGGCGGCCCAATCGCAGGGCATTTTGCTCTCGGCCATCGCCGGCGGCGTGCTGACCGTGCTGGGGTGGGCGGCGTTCTTGAAGTACCCGCTGCGCAAATAGGCGTTGTCGTGGGAAGTCTGGGAATTCTGGGAATTCTGGGAGCCATGGGGTCGCCTGTCGCAGAATTCCCGGATATCCCAGGATTCTCAGATTTCCCAATTGCCTTCGCGGTCAAATCACCGGATTCAGCCCCAACTGCCGCGCGATCACGAGGCGCTGAATTTCGCTGGTGCCTTCGCCGATCTCCAGCAGGCGCTGGTCGCGGTAGAACCGCTCGATCGCATATTCCTTCATCAGCCCGTAGCCGCCGTGCAGTTGCACGCCGGCGTGCACGATGTCGCGGAACGCTTCCGACGCGTAGAGCTTGGCCATCGCGCCGGCCATCGTAAACGGCTTGCCGTTTTCGCAGAGCCACGCCGCCTTGTAGACCAGCATGCGCGCCGCTTCGATCTGCATCGCGGCGTCGGCCAGCTTGTAGGAGTTGACCTGGAAATCGGCCACCGGCCGGCCGAATTGCTTGCGCTCCTGCCCGTATTTCAGCGCGAGCTCGAACGCGCCCTGCGCGCCGCCGAGGCCCATCGCGGCGATCGAGAGCCGGCCGCGGTCGAGCGTTTTCAGCATCTGCTTGAAGCCTTCGCCGCGTTTGCCGAGCAGATTCTCCGCCGGCACGCGGCAGTCTTCGAAATACAATTCGCCCGTGTTCGAACCGCGCCACATCAGCTTGTGGTGCATTTCCTTTTGCACGAAACCCGGCGCGTCGTTCGGCACGAGGATGCAACTGATCTCCGGCCGGCCGTCGTAGCGCTTGCCCGTGATCGCCTGCACCACGCACACGCCGCTGACCTTCGAAGCGGAATTGGTGATGAAGATCTTGCTGCCGTTGATCACCCATTCGTTGCCGTCAAGCACGGCGGTCGTACGGCTCGCGCCGGCGTCGGACCCGGCGCCGGCCTCGGTCAGGCCGAAGCTCGCGAGAATCTCGCCGGAGCAAAGCCGCGGCAGCCATTTCTGCTTCTGTTCGTCGCTGCCGAAATAATAGATCGGGCCGATGCCCAGCGAATTGCCGGCCGCAATCGTCGCCGCCTGACTGCCGTCGATGCGCGCGATTTCCTCGACGGCGATGATGTACGAAACGTAGCCGACATTCGAGCCGCCGTACTCTTCCGAGACGAACATGCCGAACAGGCCCATTTCACCCATCTTGCGGACGAGGGCCGGCGAGAATTCTTCTTTTTCGTCGAGTTCGGCCGCGACCGGCCCGATTTCCCGTTCGGCGAAATTGCGCACCTGCTGCCGTAATATTCGTTGTTCGTCGGAAAGGTCGTAATCGAGCATGGAACTCCCCCATCCGGCTGTCGTCGCTCTGTGGATATATTAATTCCGCGGTTGCCTGCCAACCTTCGCTTGCCGCGAAGGGCAGTCCGGATGGACAGGATCGGCCACCGCCACATCCTGTCCACCCCGTGAATCCTGTTGATCTTGTCAAAAAACCCTTCTACAGCGTGCCGTCGCGCGACGCCGCGCGCCAGAAACGATCCAAGTCCTCGAGTACGCGAATGCCTTCGCGGTTGGACAGCCACAAGTCGCCGAGCGCGAACTCGTTGGTCAACGCCAGGCCGGTCGTCCACTTCTCGATCACCTTCGGGTTCTTGAGGGCCAGCGTGGTCGAGGGCGTTTTGCTCGGCTTGGGCAGCAAATTGATGGCGCCCTTTTTCGCCGCGAACGCCAGCGTGCCGCCGGAGGTCACCAGGTTGATCTCGAAATTGAGGGACTTCAGCCGCGCCTTGTTCCGCGGGCTCTTGTTGACGCCGGCGAAAAACGTGGTGACGCAGGCCGCCGTTTTTGCGAGGGCCTTTTTCGCCTTGTCGTTCGCCGGGAACTTCGGCGGCTGCGGCTCGCTCCAGTCGAGGTCGGTGTCGAACAGCGGCGTCTTCGCGATCTGCTCCTTGGTCAGTTCTTTTTGCGGAACGCAGAACACGTCGCGAATCCAGCCTTCGCGCTTCTTTTTGAACACCAGCTTGATCTTCGTGCCGGCCTTGAAGATGCCGGGGCGGATGACGCCGGTCCGGGTTTCGAGGCCGAACATCATGTGGACGTCCGTGACGAGGGCGCCTTTTTTCAACACGACGTAAGCGTGCGCGAACGGCGCGTCGCCGTGCATGCGGGCCGGCGCGAACAACGTGATGACCGGGTCCGCGTCGGTGATCTCGCCGACGTCCGGCAGTTCGATCAATTCGAGTTTGGCGAAGCGGCACGGCGCGTAGCCGCAGAATTCGAGGTAGGCGGGCGCGTAAACCTGGCCGCACTTCGGGCAGCGCGCGCCCATCAGTTTCGCTTCTTCGAGCAGCGGCAGCAGCCACCGGCTCTGTTCGCCGTCGACGACCATCTGCGGGACGCCGAACATGCGCGGCGACAACAACACGCGCTCGTTTTCGAGTTGCACGATTTCGGGTTTCAGCGAGAGCATGCCTTTGACAACGGCAGGATTGATCATTTTCATCGGGAGCCCCTTTCTAGTGTTCCAACTGCAGAACCCAGACGCCGCCGTACACCGCGTCCGCGCCGCCGGTGCCGTGCACCGCGCCGAACTCGACCTGGTTCTGCACCATGTAATGGTAGACTTCCCACAGGGACATCATATTCGAGGCCCCGACCGCGTGACCCGAATAAATCAGCCCGCCAAACGGATCGACGACCAACTTGCCGCCTTCCATGATCGTGCCGTCGTACACCAGGTCCTGCGACCGGCCGATCGGCGCGAAACCCATCATCGCCAGCGTGATCAAGCCTTGCGGCCCGAACGCGCAGTGCTGGCCGACGACGCCGATCTGCGCCGGCTTGATGCCGGCCATCTCGTAAGCGCGCTCGGCCGCGATTTTATCGGACTCGATCAGGTGGATATTCTGATGCTGATAGCCCTTGCCGACGTACGTCGATTCGACCGCGTGGCCGATGCCGGCGACGCGCACCAAGGGGCGGCCCGTCGCCTTCGAGATTTCGCGCGCGTGGTCTTCGTCCGCCAGCAGCACGGCGACCGACCCTTCCGAGTAAACGCACACTTCGCCGAGGCGGATATCGCCGATGATGATGCGCGAATTTTTCACCTGCTCGGCGGTGACGACTTCGGGGTAGCGCTGCGCCAACGGGTTCTTCAGGCCGTTTTTGCACACTTGCTCGATGAAGCACGCCCGGGCGTCCATCTGCAGGTCGTGCGGATACGCCTGGCGATAGCCGTTGATGATCTGCGCGTAACTCGACGACGCGGTCACGCCCAGCGGCCACTGCGTCCAGAACGGCCACGAGTAGGCGATGGTGTCGATGACCATCGGCGTCGTGCTTTTCGTCTGCGGGTCGTAGCTGTCCTGCGCCTTTTCCACGCCGAGCGCGAGGCCCATCTTGTGCCGGCCGGCCGCGATCGCGTCGTACGTGCGCGTGAGGCACGCCATGCCGGTTTGCCCGCCGGTCGTGACGCGGTCCATTTCCTTCAGATGCAGGCCCAACACGTCGTTCAAAAACGTCTCGGGAATCGCATGACCTTCGAAAATGTCGTTATAAATGCCGAAACTGGTGAAACTCACCGGATCCAGCGTGAAATCGGGGGGCATCTCTTCCAACAGGGCGATGCCGCCCAACTGGGCCAACTTCCAGTACGTGGCATCCAAGTACCGCCCCAGCATCTTGGACATGCCGACCCCGACAACATAGACGTTTGCCATCAAACACTCCTTTCGCTGTCGATTGCTCTCGCAGAAGGTGTACACCGAGCCCTTGAAACGCAAGGTTTTTATCAGAAAGCCACAAGTAAGTAAATACAAAATCGTTAGTTTTGGCGCTGTTTTTTCCGGTGGACGGTACAAGACAAGCTCGCCTTGGAAAGATCGGCCAGTCGAGCGAAAACCGGCCCGTGACGTTTCGCTCGGGCGAACCGTTCGGGTCCGTTACGGGCGGGCCCGCCCGACGCCTACTTCCCCTGGAAATTCGCCTTCCGTTTTTCCTTGAACGCCTTCACCCCTTCGCGGGCGTCAGCCGAGGCGAAAATCGGCATGCCGATCTCGATTTCCTTGTCCATCGCCTTGGCGACGTCCATCGACGCGGTGACGCGCAGGCACCGCAAGATGCCCTGCACGGCCAGCGGGCCGTTGTCGCAAATCCGCCGGGCGAGGCGCAGCGCCTCGTCCATCAATTTCTCGCGCGGCGTCACGCTGTTGACGAAGCCCCATTCGTAAAGGCGTTTGGCCGAAATGTAGTCGCCCAGCACCAGGATCTCTTTCGCCGCCGCCAGCGGAATCTGCCGCGGCAGGAACACGTGCGAGCCGCCGGTCGGCATGATGCCGAAGGTTGCTTCGCGCATTTGGAAGCTGGCGTCTTCCGACGCCACGCGCAGATCGCTTCCCATCACCATCTCGAAACCGCCGGTCAGGCACAGGCCGTGCACGGCGGCGATCACCGGCTTGTCCCACTCGCGCTCGCGCAACATCGCCTTGAACACGCCGCGCGGGTCCTCAAGCAGCCATTGCTCATCCGGGTTGGCCGGCGGCCGCGCCGCCGTGAGAATCGGGATGACCGTTTTGAGGTCCATGCCCGCGCAGAAGATCTCCGGCAACTCGGAGTAGATCACCGCGACGCGCACCGCCGCGTCCGCCGCGACCTCGCGCCACGCCGCGTCGAGTTCGTGCAGCGTCTGGCAATCCAGCGCATTTTTCGCTTCCGGCCGGTTCAGGCCGACGAGCGCCACGCCGTTCTCTTTTTTGAAACTCAGGCCCATGTTCGCTCCCATTTTTTGCCGCGTCGTCCGTGCGTCGGATCGCGGCGTTGGTTTCAACCCGCGGGTTCGAGCAATTTGTAGAAAATGAGCAGATCGTCGTTGTCGTGGTAGAACTGCGGAATGCGGCCGGCCAGGACAAAATTCGTGCGTTCGTAAAAACGCAGCACGCCGCCATAGGTTTCCTGCGACGATGTTTCCACGCGCACAACGCGTCCGCCTTGCTGGCGCAGCGTCTCCTCCATCGCCGCGAGCAATTGCCGCCCGACGCCGGCCTGGCGGCGATCCGGGTCGGCGACGATCCAGTACAGGTCGAACGTGTGCTTGGTCATCGGCGTCGGGCCGTAGCAGATGTAGCCGGCGACCGTTTCGGTTTCGGCCTCGGCGTCGGCAAAAGCCACGATGACGCGGTAGTGCGAATGGCCAAAATTCGCGACGGCGTCGTCGATCAATTCCCGCGCGACGGTCTTCTCTTCGGCGGTAAACGTGGCGATGCGCTCAATCAGCGCGGCCAGCGAATCGCGATCCTGCGGCAGCAGCGGTCGAAGATACATGGTCTTCCTTCAACGAAGCGCCCTCGGCGATTTTTGCGATGAGGGCGGGGTAGGGCAGGCCGGCCGAGCGCGCCGCAATGGCCAGGCCCGCTTCGCAATCCAAATCGTTGTTCGGGTTGACGTCGATCACCCGCGGCCGGCCGTCGGCGCCCAGGCGCATGTCGACGCGGCCGTAGCTCGCGCCGCCCAGCGCCAGGAACGCCGCGCGGGCGACGCGCCGGACCTCGCGCAGCAGCGGCGGCGGCAGGCGATCGGCGCACGGCTGCGAGAACGCGTTGAACTCGGGCGTCTCCGGCAGCCATTTGCAGTTGTAGGTGACGATCCGCGCGAGGTCCGGCGTGTACGACGAGAAATCGATCTCGGTCGGCACGATCTCGCCCGTGAACGGATCGGGGAAAATCGCGACGTTGATTTCGCGCCCCGGCAGATAGTCTTCCACCAGCGCCGGGCCGAGCCCCGAATCGAGCAGCCACGCGACCCGCCGCCGCAGCGCGTCCGCGTCAGCGACGATCGAGCCCTGATCGATGCCGATCGAGGCGTCGGACCGCGCCGGTTTGACGAACGCCGGAAAGCGCACGCAGGCCGCCGCGCCGTCGCACAATTCGCCGGCTGCGAACACGGTCAAACCCTGCGGGATCGGAATGCAATGCGCGGCCAGCAGCTTCTTGGCGACGTCTTTGGCGAGCGCCAGGCGCAGCACGAGCGGCGGATTGCCGGTGTACGGCACGCCCAGCCGTTCGAGCAGCGCCGGCAACTCCTGTTCGCGCGTGCAATCGTTGCCGAGCGATTCGACGAGGTTGAAGACCGCGTCGGCGCCCCATTCGCGCAGGCGCGCGGGGATCTCGGCCAGCGAATCGGCGACGGGGATCAGCGAGCTTTCCCAACCGGCGTCGCGCAGGATCGCGGCGATATTTTCCGCGGTTTTCGCGACCTCGGAATCGGCTTCCAGCGACGAGGCTTTGCCGTCGCCGGCGGCGTCGCGCGAGGCGAAATCCACGTTGTAAATGACGGCGATGCGTCGCGTGCCGCCGTGGCCGGAGGCGGAGTTCATCGCGACCCTCTCTCTATTTGCAATGGCGTTGCCCGCACCCGAAATTTGCCGCGCTCCCCGAACGGCGTCTATGGTAAATAACGCCACGAAAGTGTCAAGGAGAATCCACCGGCCAGCGGCAAATTGCGGCCTGCCGGGCCTTTCAATGCCCAGTTACAAGTTACGAGTTACGAATTACGAGTTACGAGTTACACGGCGCCCGCAACTCGTAATTCGTAACTCGTAATTCGCAACTCGTAACGTCGCCGCTTGTCGAGCGCGTCGCGCCCGTGTAGGTTTTCGACATGATCCTGCTCAAAATTTTGCTAGTCGCGTATTTCGCCGCCGGCTTTCTGTACTGGGCCGCGCAATTCTATTTCGTGGCGAGGACCATTCGCGCCGTTCCCAACCTGGCCGATTTGCCCGCCGACGGCCCGCAGGAATGGCCGAAGGTTTCCGTCGTGCTGCCGGCGCGCAACGAAGGCGCGGCCGTCGAAACGGCGTTGCTGACGCGCCTGGCGGAAGATTATCCCAATTTGGAGCTGATCGTCGTCGACGACCGCTCGACCGACGAAACCGGCGCGATAGTCGATCGCATCGCCGCCCGCGACCCGCGTGCGCAGGCCGTGCACATCACGGATCTGCCCGAGGGTTGGATCGGCAAACTGAACGCGATGCAGCAAGGCGCGGCGCGCGCGACCGGCGAGTGGCTGCTGTTCAGCGACGCCGACGTGCGCGTCAGCCCGACGGCGCTGCGGCGGGCAATCGCGTATTGTCACGCGCGCGGTTTCGATCATCTCGCCGCCGTGCCCGAATTGCTGCCGACCGGTTTTGTCCTCGACACGGCCATTTCGGTTTTCGTGCGCACGATCTGCATCGCCGTGCGCCTTTGGGCGATCGAGGACGAAAAATCGAAAGCCTCCGCGGGGGCCGGCGCGTTCAACCTCGTGCGGCGCAGCGTCTTCGAAAAAATCGGCGGCTTCGAGCGGTTGAAAATGGAGCCGGCCGACGACGTCGGGCTGGGGCAACTGCTCAAGGCATCGGGCGCGCGGGCGACGGCGGTCAACGGCCGCGGCGCGGTCAGCGTCTATTTTTACCGCACGCTGTGGGCCGCGGCGGTCGGCGCCGAACGCGCGATCTTCACCGCGATGGGGCGTTTCAGCATGTGGCGGACGATCGCCTCGGGACTGCTTTTCCTCGGTCTGGAAATGTCGCCGCTGGCGCTCACGTTTTGTTGGTTCTGGCCGGGCGCCGCCTTTCTCGCGGCGACCAGCGCCCTGAGTGCGACGGTCGCCCGCTGGGCCGATCGCCCGCTGCTGCCGTCGCTTTTCTATCCAATCGGCTCCCTGCTGATGGCGATCGCCATCGTTCGCGCCGGCATCGTCGGCGGCTGGCGCGGCGGCATCTATTGGCGCGGCACGTTTTATTCGACGGAAGCTCTGCGCAAAGGGCACTTTTTTCACTTTTGAACAAGGACCGTTCGTGACTCGAACTCGACCGATCGTCGCCATCGACGGGCCCTCCGGCGCCGGCAAAAGCACAATCGGCAAGTTGCTTGCGCAACGGCTGGGCTTCCTGTACCTCGACACGGGCGCCATGTACCGCTGCGTCGGCCTGCTGGCGTTGCGGCGCGGCGTCGCGGTTGATGATGAAGCCGCGCTGGCGCCGCTGCTCGGCGACCTGCGCGTCGATTTCGCTCCCGACGGCCGCGGCGGGCAACGCGTCATTTGCAACGGCGAAGACGTCACCGACGCGATCCGCCGCCACGAGGTGAGCGGCGCCGCCAGCCGGGCGAGCGCGGCGCCGGCCGTGCGCGCGAAACTGGTGGCCATGCAGCGCGAACTGGCCGCGGCGGGCGGCGTTGTCATGGAGGGCCGCGACATCGGCACGAACGTCTTTCCCGACGCCGAGGTCAAATTTTTTCTGACCGCCACTGCCGCGGAGCGCGCCCGCCGCCGCACGCTGGAACTGGCCGGCCGCGGCCAGCCCGCCGATTTCGCCGCGGTGCTCGCCGAACAACTCGACCGCGACCGCCGCGACAGCGCCCGCGAATTGAACCCGCTGATCCAGGCCCCCGACGCCGTGCTTGTCGACGCGACGAACATGACGATCGACGAAGTAGTGGATCACATGGCGCGGCTGGCCTGCGGCGAACATCCGTGCGGGGGCGCATGGCAGTTGTAAGAGCGCCCTTTTGGGCGCGATCCGGATGAGGCGGCACAGCAAGCCGTGCCCCTGCCGCCGGCATCCCGCCCGGGACGATACGCCATACGCGCGTGGCTTTGCGACCAGCGCTGCCGGCTTCTGACTTCTGACTTCCGGCTCCTGGCAACCGCGCTCCGATTATGTTAATTATTGCCCATCGAGGCGAATACCGGAAAGGGCACGATGGCGGGCGCGGACCGGCGACTGTCGTTTGTTTGGCTGGGATTGCTGGAGTTGCTGGCGATCACCGCGACGACCTTGCTCTATGTGCTGGGCGTGCTGAGGTTCGTCCCGTTTCTCGGCGCGTTGCTCGGCGGCGTGGTCGCGGCGGCCGGGTTGTTCGTTGGCGCCTATGTTCTGCTCGCGCGTCGCGACACGTCCCGCCGGAGCCGCGGGCCCCGGATCGAGACGGTCCGCGCCGACAACGGCCCGGCGCAGGCCGACGAATACATGAATCTCGGTCGTCAGCTATTGAACGAGCAGCGCTTTGACGAGGCCGCGCGGATGTTCGAAGACGTCGTCAGCCGCAACGCGCGCAACTGGCAGGCTTACAATTATCTCGGCCGCGCCTGCGCGGGCATGGGCCTGTACGACGAGGCGAAGCAGGCGTACGAGCAGGCCATCGGGCTGGAATTCAATTATGCGAGCGCTCACTTCAACCTGGCGGCCGTGTTCGAAAAGCTGGACCAGCCGGATAAAGCGCTGGACCGCTGGCGGCAATATCTCGAAATCGGCCAGACGATCGGCGAAAAGCCGGAGTGGCTCGACCACGCGCGGGAACGCATCGCCGAAATCGAGCGCCGTTTGGGCCGGCGGACGGACGACGATCCGTGGGACGACGACGCCGGCCCGGCCGACGACGGGGACAAATCGTGAACGATTTCGATCGCGCCGCCGACCTGCTGCGCGGGGCCAAGTGGCCGATCGCACTGACCGGCGCCGGCATCAGCGTCGAGTCGGGGATTCCGGATTTCCGCAGCCCGGGAGGCTTGTGGGAACGATTCGATCCGATGGAGTACGCCACGATCGACGCCTTCCGCGGCAACCCGGTCAAGGTCTGGAACATGCTGCGCGAGATGAGCGCCGTGGTGCGCGAGGCGCGGCCGAACCGCGCGCATTACGCCATGGCCGAGTTCGAGGCGATGGGCCGGCTCAAGGCGATCGTGACGCAGAACATCGACGACATGCACCAGAAGGCCGGCTCGAAGCGGGTCATCGAATTTCACGGCAATGTCCGCAAGCTGGTCTGCCTGTTCTGCCACCGCGAATTCGCGGCCGGCGCCGTGGAAGAGCAGGCGGCCGCCGCCGCCGAATTTCCGCCCCGCTGCCCAAACGACGGCCACATCCTCAAACCGAACGTCGTCTTTTTCGGCGAGGCGATTCCGGTCAAGGCGTCGATCGAGGCGGACCAGGAGGCGCGGAAGTGCGACCTGATCCTGGTCGTCGGCACCAGCGCCACCGTGTACCCGGCGAGCAGCATTCCGCTCGTCGCGCGGGAAGGCGGGGCGAAGGTCATCGAGATCAACCTCGCGGAAACGGGCCTGACGCATTACGTCGCCGACCTGTCGCTGCTGGGCTCGGCGGGCGACATCCTGCCGCAGTTGGCGGAACGCCTGCGCACATATTGAGCGCCGACGCGGCTGGTCGCGCCGGCGATCCAACTTATATTGCCAACGGAGGTCAGGGCCGATGGAGTTTTACGAGTCGCTGCAAAAGCGGCGCAGCACGCGCAAGTACCAGGAACTGATCATCCCGGAGGACGTGCTGCAGCGCGTTTTTGAGGCCGCGCGCCGGGCGCCGAGTTGGGCCAACTCGCAGGCGGTCCGCTGGGTCGTCGTGCGCGACTGGAAGACGAAGTCGCGCCTCGCCGCCACGCTGTCGCCGGGCAACCCGTCCACCGAAGCGATCACCAAGGCGCCGGTGGTGCTGGCCCTCTGTTACATTCGCAATCGGTCGGGCTTCTACAAGGGCAAACCGTCGACGCCGCTGGGCGACTGGGGCATGTTCGACGCCGGCCTTGCGGCGGCGAACCTGACCTTGGCGGCGGCGGCGGAAGGGCTGGGCACGGTGCACGTCGGCGCGATCGACATCGCGGCGGCCGCGCGCGAACTGAACGTGCCCGACGACGTCCAACTGGTCGAACTGATTCCGCTCGGCTACCCGGCGCAGGAGCCGACGCCGACCAACCGCCTGGACCTCGCGAAAATCATGTTCGCCGACGAATACCGGAGAAACGAATAATGTTGCGGTTCGATTGCACGCACGCTTTCGCGACCGGGGTGAGCCGAAAAGACCTGACCGCGCTGCGGGGCGACCTGAAGCGCACGCAGAAAAAGCTCCAAGGCGACCGGGCCGCCGGCGCGCTGGGTTTCGCCGATCTGCCGGGCGATCGCCGGTTGCTCGCCGCCGTCAAGAAAACGGCCGCGGCCCATCGGCGCGGCGTCAAAACCGTTGTGGTGCTGGGCATCGGCGGCAGCGCCCTGGGTTTCACGGCGCTGCACGAGGCGCTGGCGCACGCGCGCCGCGCGCCGGCCGGCGGGCGCCCCGCGTTCCATGTGCTGGACAACATCGACCCGGAGTTCGTCGCCGCCGCGCTCGACGCGCTGGACCCGCGCACCACGCTCGTCAATGTCATCACCAAATCCGGCTCGACGGCCGAGACGATCGGCCAGTTCCTCATTTTCTTCGACCTCTTCGCGAAGAAGCTCGGCCGCCGCCAAGCCGTGCGCCGTTTCGTGCTGACGACCGATCCGGCCAAAGGGCCGCTGCGGCAGTTGGCCGAGAAGGAAGGCTTCGCCACATTGCCGGTTCCCGAAAATGTCGGCGGGCGCTATTCGGCGCTGACGCCCGTCGGCTTGTTTCCGGCGGCGCTCGCGGGCCTCAACATCGACGCGCTGCAGCGGGGCGCCGGGGCCGCGTTGGCGGCCGGCTTGTACGGCGATGCGGCGAGCGCGCCGCTGCTCGGCGCCGGGCTGCACCTGCTGCACTATCGGCACGGCCGCGTCATGGCCGTGATGATGCCCTATGCGAACTCGCTGTTTCGCGTCGCCGATTGGTTCCGCCAGCTTTGGGCCGAAAGCCTCGGCAAGGCGGCCGACCGCGCGGGCCGCGCGGTGCACGTCGGGCCGACGCCCGTGGCGGCGCTGGGCGCAACCGACCAACACAGCCAAGTGCAGCTCTACGCCCAGGGCCCCGACGACAAGTTTTACACGTTCCTGCGCGTCGACAAGTTGCGCCGCGATTTGCGATATCCGGCCAGCCCCTGGCCCGACGAGGCCTTCACCTATTTTCGCGGCCGCACGATGCAGCAGTTGCTCGACGCCGAGGCCGAGGCGACGCGGTTCGCGCTGTCCGCCGTCGGCCGCCCCAGCGCGACGATCTACCTGCCGCGCGTCGATGAAGAGGCGCTTGGCCGCCTGCTGATGCACCTCGAACTCCAGACCGCCGCCGTCGGCGACCTGCTGCAGATCAACGCCTTCGACCAACCGGGCGTCGAGGCCGGGAAGCGCTATGCCTTCGGACTCTTCGGCCGCGCCGGCTATGAGAAGGAGGCCGCGGCGATCGGCAGGGGCGCCGGCAAACCGCTGGTCGTCGAGGGTTAGGCGCGTGCGGGTGCTCGCCGTCGCCGATCTGCACGGCGCGCACCGCCGTCTGGCGAAAGTTCTCCGGCCCGACGACGTGCTGCTCAGCCTCGGCGACCACGTCAACGTGCTGGATTACAAAGACCTCTCGGGCTTGCTCGCCGGCTTCGTCTCGCACGACGCGATCGCCGAAACGCTGGCCGCTATCCAGGCGGGCGATCGCCCCGCCGCGCGCCGGCGCATGGCGGCGGCCGCCGGCTCCGTGCCGGGGCTGTTCGGGAAAATCCACGACGCCGCGGTGGAAACGTATCGCGACCTAGCCGCAGCGGTGCCGTGTCGCGCCTATTTCATCTACGGCAACGTCGATTTCCCCGACACGATGGCGACATTCCTCGGCGGCGAACGGCGGTTGTGCATCGCCGAGACGGTGGAAATCGCCGGCCGGCGGTTCGGCCTGGTCAGCGGGCATCCGCCGGGGCCGTACTCGTTCGGCATGCCGGGCGAGGTGAGCAAAGCCGAGTTCGCGCAGCGCCTGCATGCGCTCGGCGCCGTCGACGCGCTCTGCGTGCATTCGCCGCCCGATATCCCCGACATGACGTATGACATCGCGGCCGGTCGCGACGAAGAGGGCAGTCCCGACACGCTATATTACGCCCGGCTGCACCGCCCGCGGCTCGTGCTGTTCGGGCACGTGCACCAGCCGAAGCTCGCCGAGACCGTCGAACACCCCGATTCCGAGGCGCCGGTGCGCTATCTCAATATCGGCTGCTTTCGCGACACGGGCCGCTTGCTCGAAATCGATCCGCAAACCTGGGAGACGCGGTGGCTGACGGCGGATTGAAAGGCGGCATGACCTGGGCCGAACTGGCGCGGGTCGCGGCGTATTTGCAACAGGAATTGACCGGCGGGCACGTGCAGAAGATCCGCCAGCCGCGCGCCGACGCCGTGGTGCTCGAATGCCGGGGCCGCGGGCAAAGCCACTGGCTGCGCTTTTCGGCGCACCCGCGATTCTGCCGCGCCGTCGTCGAAAGCGACAAGCCCGACGAGGTCTCCGAGGCGTCGCCGTTCTGCATGCTGCTGCGCAAGCGGCTGGCCGGCGGGGTGATCGCCGAGATCGCGCTCGATCCGACCGACCGCGTGGTCACCGTGGCCGTGCTGAAGATCAACGACGAACGCCAAGCCGAACTCTGGACGCTGGTCGCGGAACTCTTCGGTCCGCAAAGCAACCTCTTGCTGCTCGACCCCGCCGGCGCGCTCGTCGAATCGTTGCTCGACAAACGCCTGCCCAGCCGCAACTTGCGGCCGGGCGAACCGTACGCGCCGCCGGCGCAGGCGGGCCAGCGCGGCGCGCTCGATCGCGGGCTGCCGGTCGGGGAAATGGCCGCCGCGTTTGCGCAGGCCGAAGCCGAGTTCGAGACGACCACGCGCCGCGAACGCCTGGCCGGCGCGATCGGCCGCGAGCAAAAGCGGCTGCGGAAATTCGCGGACAAGCTGCGCGCCGAGTTGGCGACGTTGCCCGATCACGAACAACTGACGCTGCACGGTCAACTATTGCTGGCGCATTTGCACCGCGTGAAGAAGGGGCAAACGCTCGTGCGTTTGCCGGCCTGGGACGATCCGGGAAAAGCGGTCGAAATCCCGCTCGACCCGGCCCGCAACCCGGCCGACAACGCCGACCGGATGTTCAAAAGCGCCCGGCGCAACCGTCGCAAACGGGAAGACCTGAGCGCGCGCCTGCGGGACGCGGAAGACCGCCTGCTCGAGCTCGAAGAAGCGGCGGCGCCGCTCGCGGCGGCGGGCGCCGAGGCCGAGTTCGCGGCGATCGAGGCCCGGCTGAGCGAATTGCACGTGGCGCTCGAACGGCCGCGGCAGGCCCCGCCGCGGCAGCGCGACGCCGCGCCGGCGGGCCCGGAGCCGTTCGTCAGCGCCGACGGCGCCCGAATCTTCGTCGGCCGCAGCGCGGAAGAAAACGACCGCCTGACCTTCGCGGTCGCGCGCGGCAACGACTATTGGCTGCACGTCGAGGGCTCGCCCGGCAGCCACGTGGTCGTCAAATTGCCGCCGTCGGGCGAACTTTCGTCGGAGACGTTGCTCGACGCGGCCAGCCTTGCCGTGCTTCACAGTTCGCTGAAAACCTCGGGCGCTGGATCCGTGATGTACACGCGCCGCAAATTCCTCAAGAAGCCCAAGGCCGCAAAGGCCGGCTTGGTGTACGCTGGCGCGGCCAAATCGGTTTTCGTGCGGCTGGATGACGCCCGCGTCAAAAGATTATACGATTCCCGGGACTAATCGCTGTTCCGGATGGGCGTGACGTTCGACCCCGCGAGGGCAATCATAAATAGGATGGGTGGGCTGGATCAACCGCCGGTAGCGCCAGCCGATCGGCTGCGCCAGAACGTTCGACGTCGACCGGCAACATTGGATCAGCAAAAGCTCGTGGGGCACGTCGCGGGGCGAAAAAGGGATCTTCCGCATGCGTTGGGGCGCCACGGAGATCGGTCTGTTCACGATCCCGCCGCACTAGCCGCCCCCGGCCGACGGTGATGACCACGACGACGACGACAACGACGATAATGACGACAATGACGATGACAAGAAGGACAACGATGACTGCCCCGCAAGCCGCGACCGCGCCTTTCGCGGCAATTCCCAGCAGTAGCTTTCCCGGAAATTTTGCCGTCTAATAGCGGCAACGACATCCGTTGACGAAAGGGGCTGGTCACGGCAAGCGCGTGCCAACAGTGCGGCAAATGCCTCAGCCGTTGCGTGTATCTGCGGCTGAGCGCGAAAGACGCGGCCGCGGAGATGGCCGCGCTTGACGGCGGCGGGCCAACGCCGAACCTTGACCGCCATTGCCTGTCGTGCGCCGCGTGCAACGTCTTTTGCCCGCACGGCGCCGAGCCGTACGACCGCATCCTGCAACATTTCTACGCCGGCTACCTGCGCCGCGGCCTGCCGGAACGCGCCCGCTACCTGATGCCGACGCTGCCGCACTCGTTTCGCGAAGATCTGGCGGCGAAGCTGCCCGCCGACGAGAAAGCCCTGGTCGCGCAATGGGCGCGCAACGAACCGGCGGGCGAAGTGCTCTATCCGGGGTGCAATCTGCTGGCCTGCGCCTACCTGACGAAAAGCGGCGTGTTCGACGATCTCACAGTCGCCGGCCGTCTCGACCTGTGCTGCGGCGAGATGTATTACCGCCTCGGCATGACCGACCTCGCGCGGCGGTTCGGCGAGCGCCTGACCGAATATTACGCCGGCAAACCGATCGAGCGGATGGTCTTCGTTTGCCCGGCGTGCCTCAACATGTTCCAGAACCTGCTGCCGCAAAAGTTCGGCGCGCGCTTCGATTTCCCGATGGTCTTCGTCGCCGATTACCTGCTCGCGCGCATCGAATCCGGCGACCTGCCGCTGCGACGGCCCGTCACGGGCACGGTCGTCGTCCACGACAGTTGCCACGGCCGGCTCCGCGGCGCGCCGTTGATGGACAGCGTGCGCACGCTGCTGCGCCGGCTCGGCCTGACGGTCGTCGAAGCCGGCCACTCGCGCGAGTCCGGGTATTGCTGCGGCATTGCGGCCGGCGCGCCGCGCCAATCGGCGGCGGATGTCGCCTCGGCGCTGGGCCGCGTCAGCGCCGAATACGCGTTGGCCAAAGGGCAGACGGTCGCCGCGTATTGCACGGGCTGCGCGATGACGCTGGGCGTCGCGCCCGCGATGGGTCTGGGCAAACCGGTTCGCCATTTGCTCGACTTCGTCGCGGACGCCATGGGCCGTCCGACGCCGGACCGCCTGGGCGGCCGTTCGCGCGCCCTGCTGGCCGGCGTGCTGCGGCATTCCCTGCCGGCGTACTTGTCGTCCAAACGTTTCTGGATGAAATAAACGAGTAAGAAGGCGATCCGGATCCGGCCCGTGCGAAATTCCACTTTCCTCAAAGAAAACAAACACATACTTTTTTGAGTTCGCAAATATCTCGGAGTTCATCGCGGTCGGCGTGAAAATACTTCCAACAGGAAAGCCATTTTTCGGAGCGTCGCACTTGACAAAAGGCAGGGGGGGACATAGCTATAATAACAGTTGAGACGGAGGTCCACTCGACGGCACGGGAGTTGGGTTTAACGCCTGAAAAGAGGGAGCTTTCGGCGTAAAACCAAGCGGTTTAAACGGGAACCGGCGAAGTGAAATCGCCCGCGAGAAAATGGTTCCGGCGGTCGGCGTAAGCGATCAAAAGCAGGCGAATGGCGATGAATCACAACTCCGAAACGAACCCGCCGCCGTTTCGCGTTGCGCCGCCGACGCCATCGGGATCGAGGCGCCGAACATGAACACACGGGCCGCGCGCGGAGGTTATCCGGCGGCGCGCCGGCTGCGGGCGGACGCAGCGATCAGCAAGCGAAACCGGTTGCAACAACGAATTTCGCGAAAGGCAATACGACGATGGACATGAACAACGCAGTCGCCAAATTCCTCGACGCATGTCGCAACGAGATCAAGCTCGCCGAAAAGACCACCCGCGCCTACGCGTACGATCTCGGACAGTTCAGCGATTTCATGCAAAACAAGTTGCTGGCCGATGTCGACGCGTCCGACGTCAACCGGTATCTCGACTATCTCAACAACGAGCAGACGCTGAAAGATTCGACGATTCGCCGGAAGATCATGACCCTGAAGGCGTTCTTTCGCTATTTCAACAACGCCGGCATCGTCGGCAAGACGCCGCTCGAGAACGTCGACCGCAAGTACAAAATGACCAAGAGCCTGCCGAAAATCCTCAACTCGCGCGACATGACGCGGCTGCTCGAGTTCCTCACCGAAGACGTCGCCCGGCTGGAAAACGAATTGCGACCGGGCTGCGGCCGGAAGGTGAAACTGCACTACGAAAATTCCATTCGCGACCGCGCGATCATCGAAGTGCTCTTCGCCACCGCGATGCGCATCGGCGAGCTGTCCGACCTGAACATGCCCGACGTCGATCTCGAAACCCGCGCCGTGCACATCAAAGGCAAGGGCCATCGCGATCGCACGCTGGTGCTGGGCAGCGCCACGGCGATCGAAAGCTTGAAGGAATACCTCAAAATCCGCCGAAATCAGCAAGGCGAGGCCAACGCCCTGTTCCTCAACCGCTTCGGCGGCCGGCTCTCGATTTTCGCCATCGAAAATCTCTTCGAGCGTATCCGCAAAGCGTCGGGCATCCGGCGACGGCTGACCCCGCACGCGTTGCGCCACACGATGGCGACGATGCTGCTCAATAGCGGCAAGGACATTCGCCAGGTGCAGGGCATCCTCGGCCATTCGAGTTCCGTGACGACCCAAATCTACGAAGAGGTCGCCCCGCGCCGGCAACGGAAAGGCGGGGACAGCTTCAGCGAATCCGAGCGCCTCAGCGTCCAGGCTGCCGACGAGACGACGCCGCGCCGGCCGCGCACCGTTCGCCGCCGCAAGGGCGAAAAGGGCATTCCGCTCGTCCGGCCGACGGCGGAAGAATAGCCGGGAAACCAGTAGTCAGAAGTCAGAATTCAGAATAATTAATCTGCAGGGGCGCCGCTTGCCGCGCCCCAGAAGCCAGAATTCACAATCTGCGCGGCGGTGCGCGAACGTCGGTTAGGCCGGGGGGCGGCGTGGTTGATAGGTCGTATAGGTTCTGCAGGTCCCATAGGCGCTTTCGAGTTTCATCAATCGGCAGTCGGCAATCCGCAATCCAATGACCTTTTTTCAGATAATTTGCCTGCTTTTCTTGCCCCTCGCCTATTGGCAACTGCAGCGCGTCGACCCCGAATTTCGCCGCCTGGCGCCGCCGATCTTCGTTGCCGCCTGGATCGGCGAAGCGTCGTCGATCGCCTTTTACGGATTTTATCACTACAGCGACGCCTGGTGGCTTCGCTTCGGCGGAGTGCCGCTCCTCGTCGCGCTGATTTGGCCGCCGGTGATCGTGTCGGGCCGCGCCGTGGTGCGCGCGCTGTGGCCGAAATTGGGCGGCCTCGAACCGCTGGCCGTCGGCGCAATCGTCTTTTTCGACGCGGCCATGGTCGAAGTGATCGCGGTCCGCTGCGGTTTGTGGGGTTGGGCCGAACGCGGGTATCTCGGCGTGCCGCTGATCGGCGCAGCCGGCTGGGCGTTTTTCGCGTTCGCCGTCGTCCTGATCGCGCAACACACGGCCGGCGCGGCGCGCTGGTGGCTCGTCATCGGCGCCCCGGCGCTGCTGCACGTGTTGCTGATCGGGTCGTGGTGGATCTTTTTCCGCTGGTTCTGGCGCGGCGATTGGTTCGGCTTGTTCCTGCTCGTCGTCGCCGCGCTGACGGCCCTCGCGTGGCGGCGGCGCGCCGCGCGGCGGATGAGCCTGGCCGTCGCGCGGCCACGGCTGGTCGCCGCCGGACTTTTCTTGTTGTTGCTGCTGTTTTCCGCGCCGGCGTCGGGGCGGGTTTGGTTGCACGTGCTGCTCACGTCGATTCCCTACGCGCTCGTCACGGATTTCGCGGATACGCCGCCGAACCGCTGACAAAAATCACAGATAGAGGTTCTTCGGCAATCCGGCGTGAATCCACAGCGCCGTGGAAATGAGATAAAGCGCGAGCATGGCCCAGCCGAGATGGGTGACGTGGATGCAGTCGGCGGCCGTCGGTTGGCGGCGCAGCAACGGCCGCAGCGCGAAGAACTGGATCGCCGGCCCGAACGCCATCAGCAGTTCGCGCACGCCGACGACGCGCAGGAAAAACGCCGCGGCCAGCAGCGCGATCGAAACGCCGAGCAGCGCCTGCACGATCCGCCGCGTGACCGCCGGGCCGTGGCGCACCGGATACGTCGGCACGCCCGCCGCGCGATCGCCCTCGATATCGCGCAGGTCATACAGAATCTCATACGTCAACTCGAACGGCGCAAAATAGAGCATCAACGCGGCGACCGCCGGCCAGCCGCAGACCGGCCGCCAGCCGACGGTCGAGAGCGGATAAAGAAAGCACGTGGTCACGAAGCCGAGCGCCGACATGAGGTTCTTCAGAAAATAGACGTCCTTCAGCCGCACCCGGCCGCGCGGCGTCGGGACGACGCGGAAGCTGTAGACGATCCCCGTCGCCTGCATCAGCAAGCGCCACGGCGTCAGCTCCGGCAGCCAGAGCTGCGTCAGCGCCAGCGAACCGCCGAACAAGAAAACGAACGCCGTCACGATGGTCCGCCGGCCCGTTTGCGCCGTTTCCGCGGCCGGAATCCGATTGGCCAGGTCTTCGCGAACGTCGCTGACCCGATTCAGCAGATTCACCAGCAGCCAGTCGAAGCCGACGATCAGCGCCACGGCGACCGGCAGGCGGCCCGTCATCAACCAGCCGAACACCAGCGCGCCCATGACCGCAATCATCGCGATGTGCAGCCGCAAGATTATCAGCAGATTCTTCACCGCTCCGCCGTGGTCCGGGGTTCGTGCGGAAAATAGAGCACAATTCGCGCACGGTCAAAGGCGGAAACCATCGGGGGATCGCCGCGAAGGCCGCGACCGAAAGCGGCGCCGGTTGTTTGCAATTTCGGCTCGGGAAGTCCATCGTATGGAACGGACGAGAAAGGGAGGGTTTGCATGGGCGGTCACAACGACAGTTGGCGGAATAAGGCGACGGAAGAAGGGTTGCTCGGGCGCATCGACCGGGCGCGCGAAAACGGGCCGCGGCCCAAGCAGGGCGCGTTTGAAGAAGGCGTGAAAAAGCGGCTGCACGAGTGCAAACCCGGCGACTATGTGCGCCAGGTGCTGACCGGCGCGAACAACCTCGGGCCGCAACTGCGCGTGCTCGATCCGAAATCGGGCATTCTCGAATCGCGCGACGGCCGCCGCACCAACATGTCGCCGCGCACTCAGGTGATGGTCCAGATTTGATGCAGGGCCGCGAGCGGGATTCGGGATTCGGGACTCGGGATTCGGGATTCGGGATTCGGGGTTCGACGACTCGACGTTCGTCATTCGTAATTCGTAATTGCGTTGCGCCATTGTTGTTGCTGCTCTGGACGAGCGGCTGCGCCGGCGCGACCTATTTCCGCGAGCTTAATTTCGACAGCCAGGGCGAACTGAGCGGCGCCCGGCCGCTGACCGAATCGGCCGCGCTGCGGACGGCCGCGTATCGCGTGCGCCGCGTCGACGGCGTCACCGCAATCGAATATCTCGAACAGGGCCGCCTCGCCGACGCCGACCCGCTCTTTCACGCGGCGCAGATGCAAATCGAGGTCGACGGCGCCAACCGCATCGTGCGCTTCGCCAACCGGCAGGGCGCGCCGATCCCCAACGGCGACGGCGTGCACGGCGTCGTCCTGGTCGCCCGCGGCAGCGGCCGGATCGTCGCCCGCGTCAATCGCAGTCACCTCGCGGGGATGATCGAGGACGGGCACGGCGTCGCCGAATATCGCTTCACGCTCGATGCGGCCGGCCGCATCGTCGAGGCCGCGTTCTTCGATCGCCGCGGCCGGCGCATCCGCAACGCGGACGGCGTCGCCGGCTTCCAGATGCAATACGACGCCCAGGGCCGGCTGCTCCGTTTGACGTCGATTGGCGAAAACGGCGACCCCGCGCCGGACCGCCGCGGCGTGGCGATGCGCTGGTGGGAGTACGACGCCGACGGCAATGCGACCTCGGCCTCGACCTACGACGCCCGGCAAACGCTGGTCAACGACCCCGCGACCGGCTGCGCGGTCGTCCGCCGCCGCCTCGACGCGCACGGCAATGAAACCGAACTGCGCTTCCTCGCCGCCGACGGCAAGCCGGCCGCCGCCCTGGGCCACGGCGCGGCCATCGTGCGCCGGGCCTACGACGACGCGGGCAACCTCCTTGGCGAGTCGTACGCCGGGCCCGACGAACGGCCGCTCGAGCGCGCCGATTGGCGGATCGCCCAATTGCGGCGGGCGTATGATCAACATGGGCGCCCGCTCGAAGAAGCGTACGCGGGCCTGGACGGCGCGCCGAAGGCCAGCGCCGAGAGCGGCGCGGCGGCGATTCGCTGGCGGTACGACGAAGCGGGGAACATGGTTCGATGCGAATTTTTCGACGCGAATCGGCGCCCGACGCGGCACAAGGTCTGGGGCGCGGCGGCGATCGAATGGCAGTACGACGCGCACGGCAACCGCGTGTCGGAAAGCTATCTCGACGAGGCCGGCGCGCCGGTCGAACGGGCGGACGTCGGCGCCGCGGCGTTTCATTTCCGCTATGACAAGAACGGGCGGCGCGTCGAAACGCGCACGGTCGGCGCCGACGACCAGCCGAAAAACTGGCTGGGCCTCGGCTTCGCCCGCGCCGCCAGCGTCTATGACGACTACGGCAACGAAACCGAAAAGCGCTTCTACGACGCGGCGGGTCAGCCGGCGAATCATGCGGCTTTCGGCTGGCACGCCGTGATCCGGCAGTTCGACGAAAACGGTTGGCTCACGAGCCAACTGTTCCTCGACGCCGCCGGCCACGCGGTCGAACGCCGGGGCGGGAACTAACCATGAACCGCGCCGTGCGAACCCGAATCTCCGCCACGCGCCTGTTTTTCGCCGTCGTGGCGTTGGCGGCGCTCGCCGCCGCGGCGCGGGCCGACGACTGCGCGCATTTCGACGACTGGCGGCAGGCGCTGATCGCCGGCGACGCGGCGCAGGCCGACAAAATCCTCGCGGCCACGCAAAAAGCCTGCGGCTGCGTCTCGGAAAAAGACAACTGCCTCTCGTTTCCGGGCTATCCGCAGTTGATCCCCCCCGAGTTGTGGCGCGAGACCGGTCGCCGGCTTACCGATTGGCGGACCGAGACGCTTGCCAAATGCGCGCCGTTGCCGGAATCGACGCCGGCCGAGCTGGAGGCGAAGCGCCAATGTTTCGCCAGCCGCGCCAAAGCGTTCGCCGAAGGTCTGGGCGGCGAAAACTTCGGACGGACGCTGGCCCCGATTCCGTGGGCGATGGTCGACGCCAATCTCAAGCAACTCGGCCCGGCCCCGATGGCGCCGGCGGCGGACAAGAAGGCGAAGGTCTTCACCGCCGAGGCGACGACGATCGGCAAGCAGATCTGCGACTTGTCGCGCGAACTCGAGGACGCGGCGGACAAATTGGAGCGCGTGAAACGCCGTGGCATGGAAGTCGGCAACACCAAACAACGCCGCGTCGACGAACTCGAAACGGAGATCCACGACCTGACGGACTTGATCGTCGGTCAGAAGCGCAAGTTCCGCGAACTAACCGGCGATTCGTGGAACCCGTTCGACTTCTGCGGCGCCCCGTCGTCGCCAGAGAAGAAATAAGCGCGCTGCTTTCTGCGCGGCGACGCGAGCTTCGGCCGACCGTCCTGGGAATTCTGGGAATTCCGGGAGTTCTGGGCACTCGGGGAGTTCTGCGCGTTGTGCGATTTCCGGCCTCCCATGATTCCCGTCACTCCCATGATTCCCATGCTTCCCATGTGGTATGATGCAACACGGTCGAGGCGCCGCCGGGGAACTTTCGCCGCCGGCCAATGTCTCATTCACGGATGGTTGCGGCACAGATGATCGAGTTGGATGTCGACCGGAGCGACGCCGACTGCGTCGCACGGTTTTTGGCCGGCGACCACCGCGCCTTCGAGGAACTGGTGCACCGCCACCAGCGGCGAATCTACAACCTGGCGCTGCGCTTTCTCCGATCGCCCGTCGAAGCGCAGGACACGGCGCAGGAGATTTTCATTAAGGCTTTTCGCTCGCTCAAGACGTTTCGCAACGAATCCAGGTTTTCGACCTGGCTGTACATGGTCGCGGTCAACCATTGCAAGAACCGCCTGAAATACCTGCGCCGCCGCCATTATTACGACGGCGATTCTTTCGATCCGCCCGACGATTCGGCGGATGACGCGCCGCCGCGGCAATTTGCGACCTCCGACCCGAATCCGAGCGAGCAGGTGCAGGCGGCCGAGGTGCAGCAGGCCGTGCGGCGGGCGATCGACGAACTGAGCGACGAGCATCGCGCCGCAATCGTCTTGCGCGACCTGCACGGAATGTCGTATGAGGAAATCGCCGCCGCCACCGGCGAGGCGGTCGGCACCGTGAAGAGCCGCATCCATCGGGCGCGGCTGGAACTCGCCCGCAAACTCAGGCCCTTCGTGGAGACGGAGGGGATGCCATGACCGACGAACGTCTCGAAGAACTGCTGGCCGATTACGTCGACGACGTCCTGCCGGCCGACGAGCGCGCCGCCGTCGAAGCGGCGTTGCGCGACGACCCCGCGCTCGCTGCACAGGTCGCCCAGTTGCGGCGCGTCCGCCGGCTGCTGCGGGCGCTGCCGGACGAAGATGCGCCGCCAGCGCTGACCCACGCCGTTTTCGCCGCCACCACACGCCGGCGCTGGGCGGCCAAAGAGCAACGGCCCCGCTGGTTCAATTTCTTCGGCCCGCTGCCGGTGGCCGCGGCGGCGCTGGTCGCCATGCTGGCGATCGCCGGCGCGATCGTCGGCTACCTCCAAGTGACGCGCGGTTCGACTGCGCCCCCCGCGTTGACGATGGCCAAATCGGCGCCGGCCGAAAAACCCGCCGCGGGGGCCGAGATGGCGAAGCCCCCGGCCGCGATCGCGGCGACCCCGGGGAGCGCGCCGCCCGAACGCCTCGCCGATTCGCTGGCCAGTTCGGCGTATCGCTCGCTGGCGAGAAAGAGCGATGACATCGCGCTCGGCGGCGCGGTCCACGGCGAAAAGAACGAACGCGGGCCGGCCGACGCCGCGGGCCAAGGCGTCGCCAGCGGGATGCGCGCGGCGGCCGCGCCGACCGTCGCGACGCAGTCCCCGGCCGGCAAACCGTCGACCGACCAAGCCAACCCGCCGCCCATGGCGCCCGCGCCGGCGCCCGCCGGCGCCAAAGAGGAGGCCGCGGCTGCGATGGAACCCGAGCAAAAGAGCGTCGCCAACAAGCCCGAGGCGGCGACGATGATCGCGCGCCGCTGGGACGGCGCGTACTGCGGCGTCGTGAAGCCGTCGCTCGTCGCGGCGGTCGACGGCGCCTCGTGGAAGCGGCTCTGGCAGTTGCTGCACGCAAACATCGTCGAGAAGACGGCCGAGCCGGATCTCGATTTTGAAAAGCAGGCCGCGATCGCCGTGTTCATGGGCACGAAAACGACGGGCGGCTTCGCCACGCGCATCGTTGAAGTCCGTCGCGACGGCGACGCGCTGCGCGTCATCGTGCGGGAGACCGGCCCGCAACCGGGTCAGATGGTTACCGAATCGCTGACCCAGCCATACTCGGTCGTGGTTGTGCCGCGCGAAATCGACGGCCTGCGCCTCCAGGAAGACACGCCGCTTTTGATCGAGCGTCAATGATGGTCCGCCGAGGTCTTGTGGGATTTTTTTTAGGATCAACAGGATCAAGCGGATCGCCGGGATAATTGCCCGACTGCTTGCATCGCGTCGGACCATCGCGATCGGCGGTTGCACTGCTCACTGTTCGCTGTTCATTGTTCACTGGTCCTGTTGATCCTGTCAAAAAAATTATCATAAACGTTGCGCGATCGCGCCGTCGCCGTTCAGGCCTTGCTCTGTCTCGGGACCTCCGGCAATGCCGAGTTCAGCTTCGCCGCGCGGGCGAACATCACCTCGGCCAGTCCCTGCTTGCCCTCGGCCTGCAAAATTTTCCCCAAGTACAGATAGGCTTCGGCGTTCGTATCGTCCAACGCCAGGGCCTTTTTCAGCAAATCCTTATTCGCTGCGGCGGCCGCGGAATTCGTCGCGCCGTCCACCAGGTAATCAGTCCACGCCAACCGAGCCAGCGCGAGGGAACTGGCGGGATTCAACGTCACGGCCCGGTGCAGCGGTTCGCGGGCCCTGGCGAAGGCGCTGGCGCGCAACAGACATTCCGCCTCGGCCATGATCTTCATAAAAAGCAAGTCACCCGAGGGCCGCGGCGCCGCGCTCGCCAAAATCCGGGCGTCTTCCGTGGCCGCGGTCGCGGTTTCATCCGGTCGGTTTTCCGGCGGCAGCCAGCGGCGCAACGTTTCGGAAAACCGCGCCGGGTCGAGAGGCAGGCGAACGATCTGGTCGGCTTCGAGCCGGCTGCGGGCGCAGGCCCGTCGATCGACCGGCGGGAGCGTCTCCGAAAGCAGCAAAAATGGAATGCGCGACAGCGCGCCGTGCGCCTTGAACAGGCGGCCCAGTTGGCGGCCGGCAATGCGCGGCATCTCGTCCTGGCAGACGATCAAATCCGGGTTGCCGGCCGGAATGATAGAAATGGCTTTTCTCGCGTCGGGACAGGCGTAGACGCCGCACCCGCACGACCGCAACGCCGCGGTGACCGTGCGGCACAATTCCGGATCGTGCACAACGAGAAACACTTTGTGCGACATCACGCCCTCGGAACCCCAGCATTTTTTTCTTTGGTCGGATTTCCGATCTCAAAGCAAACGTAGTCCATCTTTTCTACATTGTCAATGTACATAGAAAAATTTCTACCGGTTATTTACAGTGCTTAGACAGGATCATACATCTCGAAATTAACGTTTTTGAGGCAGAAATATTTGAATTTACGCGCCCTGGGTTTCGCAGTGGCGACGTGGCGGAAGCTGCGGAAACTACAAAACTTGCGCGATTGCCCCGTCGCCGGCTTTGACCGCGTGAAAGCCGCCTTGGCGGCCGGACCGCGCCGCATATTCCTGCGCCGCGGCGGCGATCACGGCCTCGGCCTGCGCCGGGTCGACCAGCGCGATCGCGCTGCCGCCGAAGCCCGCGCCGACCATCCGCGCGCCATACGCGCCGCCGTGGCGGAACGCCTCGACCATTATGTCGAGTTCCGGGCAGGTGACCTCGAAGTCGGCGTGCAGGCTCGCGTGGCCCGCGTCGGCGACCGCGCCGACGCGGGCCAGGTCGCCGGCGCGCAACGCCGCGGCGAACTCGTCGACGCGCGCATTTTCCGTCAGCACGTGCCGCGCGCGGCGATACAAGTTGTCGGCCAGCGCCGGCCGCTTCTTTTCCAGGCCGGCCAAGGAAATTTCGCGCAACGTCTTGACGCCGCACCGCCGCGCGGCCTCTTCGCACTCGGCGCGCCGTTGGTTGTAGCGGCCGTCGGTCAACGAACGGCGGACGCGCGTGTCGCCGACGATCACGGCCAGGCGGCTGCGGTCGAGCGGGATCATCTCGTGCGTGAGGTCGCGGCAGTCCAACCGCATTGCGCTCCCCGCCTCGCATGCCGCGCTCGCCATCTGGTCGAGCAGGCCGCAGTTGACGCCGGTGCGGTGCTCCGCCGCCTGCGCCAGTTTCGCCAGCGCCGGCCGGTCGTCCCACGTGCGGCCGACCAACGCCGACACCAGCAGCGCCGTGGATACGCTGAACGCGGCGGAACTCGACAGCCCGGCCTCCAGCGGCACGTCGCCCGCGAACAGCAACTCGAGGCCCGCCGGCCGCACGCCGGCGGCGGCCAGTTCGACCAACGCCGCGCGCAGGTAATGGTCCCATGTCTTGCCGTGCGGCTCCTCGCCGATCGCGAAATCCGCGGGCTCATCGGGGAAATTGCGGCTGACCGCCCGCACGCGGCCGTCGCCGGTCAGCCGGCCGGCGCCGTACACGCCGAACTGGATCGCCATCGGCATCACCAGCCCGTCGTTGTAATCGGTGTGCTCGCCGATCAGGTTGACGCGGCCCGGCGCGAAGGCGGCGGCTTGCGGCGCGTGCGAGAAGCAGCTTTGGAATTCGGCGATGGTCTCAGCGCGGGTCAGGCTCATTTTCTGATTCCTCCAGGGTTTCCAGAAAAACGGCGACGATATCGGGGTCGAGTTGGCTGCCGGCGACGCGGCGCAGCTCGGCCACGGCGAAATCTTTGCCCGGCGTATCGCGATAAATCCGCGGCGAGGTCATCGCGTCGTACGCGTCGGCGACGGCGATGATGCGCGCGCCCAGCGGAATCTGTTCGCCGGCGAGGCCGCCGGGGTAGCCGCGGCCGTCCCACCGCTCGTGATGGTGCAACACCAGCGGCACGCAGGGCGCGAGATCGCGCACCGGGTCGAGAATCCGGCTGCCGACCTGCGGGTGCGCGCGCATGACCAGCCATTCGCTGTCGTCCAGCCGGCCCGGCTTGAGCAGGATGGCGTCGCGGATGCCGATCTTGCCCAGATCGTGCAGCATCGCCGCGTTGCGGATATTTTTCCGCTCCGCCTCGGAAACGCCGAGCTTGGCGGCCGTTCGCAGCGCGAATTCGAGCACCTTCGTCGAATGACCCGCTGCCGAGGAGTCGCGCGCTTCCAGAGCGTTGGCGAGGCTGATGATCGTGTTCATGTAACTGGTCTGCAGGCTGTCGTAGAGCCCCGCGTTGTGAATCGCGATCGCCGCCTGGCCCGCCAGCAGCGACAGGAACTGCACGTCGGAATCGTAAAACCGGTCGCGGCCGATGAAGTTGGAAAGGTTGAGCACGCCGACGATCCGCCCGCGCACGCGCAGCGGCAGGCTGACCGCGCTCTTGATTTTGTCGTCGCGCAGATGCCCGACCACCTGCGGATCTTCCTCGCCGGCGTTGATCAGCAGCGGCTCGCCCGTCGCCGCCGTTCGGCCGGCGATGCCCTCGCCGACCTCGCCGCGCCACGACGCGACCACCTCCGGGTCGAGCCCCGTCGCCGCGCAAATGCGCAACTCGCGGCCGGCCACGAGCATCAGGCTGACGCGGTCGCATTTCGTCTCCTGCTGCACCGTGCGCACGACATCCTGCAGCAGCGCGTCCACGTCGAGATTCAGCAAAAACGCGTCGGAAATCCGGACCAGCGGCGCCAACGCCGTGGCCCGCGTTTGCTCGCGCGTCTGCAACGCCCGGCGCAGCGCCTGCGCGAGGCCGCCCAGCAGCGTCTCGCTGCTCAGCGGCTGCACCAGCGCGTCGGACCAGCCGTCGCGCCAACTGCCGATCAGCTCGTCGACATTGGCGTGCGCCGGCAGAATCAGGATGCCGGCCGCCGCCGGATACTGCGCGAGCGCGTCTCGTCGCCGCGGGGCCGCGCAGGATTCGGCGTCGAGAATGAGCGCGTCGATGCGGCGACGGTCGGCGTCGTCCAGGCCGCCGTCTAGCTGCGCCGCCGTGGTCACGACGTAGCCGCGCCCGGCGAGGGCGACGACGACGTCGGCCGTCAGGCGCGAGGCGGCGCTGATCACCAGGACGCGGGCCTCGGTCATGCTTTATTCCTCGGGCGGCGCGAGCAGCGTGCGCAGTTCCGCGGCTTTCTCTTCCGGATAGCTGTCGTTGATGAACAGGCCGGCCCCGGTTTCGCAGCCCGCGCGAAACTTCTGTTTTTCGCGGCTGCGCCGGATCGGGTAGAACTCGACGTGCAGATGGGCCCCGCCTTCGGCGTCGTCGGGCGGCGCCTGGTGAAACGCCATCATATACGGGAAGGGGCGTTCGTAATAGTTTTTGTACGTGGCCAGCACGCGTTTGATGGCGCGCATCATCGGCCGCAATTCGGCGTCGTCCATTTGCCCGAGGTGGCCGAAGCAGCGCCGCGGGTAGAGATGGACCTCATACGGCCAGCGCGCGGTGAACGGCACAAACGCCGACCACGCGTGGTCTTCGAACAGCATGCGCCGGCCGTCGGCGCGTTCCTCGTCGACCAGGTGGCAGTGCAGGCACTCGCCGTGCCGTTCGCGGTAGTCGCGCGCGCGGCGCATTTCCGTCGCCGGGATCGGCGGGACGAGCGGAAAGGCGTAGATCTGGCCGTGCGGGTGCGGCATCGTCACGCCGATTTCTTCGCCGTGATTTTCGAACACATAGACATATTTGATCTTTTTGTTTTCGAACAATTCGAGATAACGCGCCCGCCACAACTTCGCAAGTTTCTCCAAATGGTCGAGGCCGATCTCGACGAAATCGCGGTTGTGGTCCGGGTGGTAGAGCACCACGTCGCACGCGCCCCAACTGCGCCGCGCCCGCCAAAACTCGGTCGGCTCGATGCCCAGTTCCGGCGCCGGCGTGGCGAACGAGGGAAAATCGTTGGCGTAGATGTGTACGTCGTAGTCGGCCGGCACGCGCTCGGAACCGGGGCAAAACGGGCACCAGTCCTTCGGCATCTGCGGCCGGTTCATGCGGTGCGTGGCTGTGACCACCCACTCGCCTCGCAACGGATCCCAGCGCAACTCGCTCATTGCTCTCCTCGCCGAACAATTCGAAAACGCCGGCGCATTCTAGTCGAGCGGGCGCCGAGTGAAAATCCCCGGCCGGTTTTTTTGGACGGTTCGTGCGGCTAACGATTCGTTTCTTGTTTCTGCGCGAAGTTTTTCGTGACAGCCGCAGATTGCGCAGATTTACGCTGATGCACGGGCCGCGAATGGCGTTCAACAGCGCGAGACACGTCATGGCCCGTGCCGTATCGGCGGCCATCTGCGTTCATCTGTGGCAAAAAAACCTTTGGTTGCGGCCCGAAGGCCGCGCTATGCAATCTGTGGCGAAAAAAACCTTAATCCGCATTCCGCAATCGGCATTCGGCAATCCGCTTCACCCGCGCGCCAGCCCCCACATCTCGCCCGCCAGAATGCGCAGGCCGCGCGCGATGGTCAGCGCCTCGCGGCGCGGATGCCGCAGCAGCCGCCAAAAACGCTGGACGACATAGCGCGGCCGCAGGTGAAAGGCGACGAACGCGCGCCGGATCAGCCGGCGCAAATCCGGCGCGGAATAGGCCGCGTCGAACATCACCGCCTCGCCGCCGACGAAGTAATCCGCCCAGCGCCGATGATGGATTTTGCCGTCGCGCGTCAACTCGTCGTACAGCGGGCTCCCCGGCAGCGGCTTGAAACAATTGAACGACGCGAGATCCGGCGCCAGGCGTCGCGCGAAACGCAGCGTGACGCGCATATCGTCGATCGTCTCCCACGGGAAGCCGAAAATGAAATTGACCTTGCACTCGAGGCCGAGTTTTTTCGTCAGCCGCACCGTTTGCGCGGCCCGCGCGAGATCGATGGTCTTGCCGATGCGCGCCAGCGTCGCCGGCAGCGCCGATTCCAAACCGTACGTCACGTGGTAGCAGCCGGCCCGCCGCATCAGCGCCAGCAGCGGTTCGTCCGCCGCTTCGAGCCGGCTGAAGCAGTTCCACGTCAGGCGCAGGCCGCGCCGCAGAATCGCCTCGCACAGTTCGGTCATCTGGCGCGGATTCGCCGTCGGCCCTTCGTCGCCCAGCCGAAAATCGCGGATGCCGAAGTCGCGCCCGCATTGCTCCGCCTCGTCGACGAACCGGTCGGCGCTGCGGTAGCGCAGGCGATTCTGGAACACCGCCTTGGCGCAATACGCGCACCGATACGGGCAGCCGCGCGAAAAGAGAATGCCGGTCGACGGCAATTGGTAGAAGTTGCCCGGGTCCGGCACGTAGCGCGTCGCCGGCACGAGCGAACGATCGGGAAACGGCAGTTCGTCGAGCGCCTCGATCAGCGGCCGCGCCGGGCCGGAAACAACTCCGCCGTTTCGCCGGCCCCACAGCCCCGCGATGCCGTCGGGGGCCGCTCCGACGCCCAGCGCGTGCGCCAACTCGACCAACGTGATCTCGCCTTCACCGGCGACCGCGTAGTCGAAGGCCGGAAATTCGCGCAACGTCGCTTCCGGCAGCGCCGACGCGTGAAAACCGCCGATGACCGTCGCCGCCGCCGGCCGCTGGTTCTTGACGCGCGCCGCGATCGCGGCGGCCGTCTCGACATTGGCGGTGTACGAGGTGATGCCGACCAATTCCGGCGGCCACTGCGCCAACTCGCGTTCCAGCAGTCCCGGCGCGTCGCCGTGAAAATCGAGGTCGAGAATGCGCACGTCGGCGAAACCGCGGCTCTTCAGGTACGCGGCGAGGCTGCACAGGCTCAGCGGGATCTCGCGGCCCGGCAAATTCAGCAGGCCGCCCGCCACATTCGGTGTCTGGATCAACAGCGTGCGCATCGTCGCCCCGCGGCCGCGCCCGGCGATGCGCCGTGCGGCGGGCCGTGAAGGCAGCTTACAGGAGCAAGAAGTCGGAAGCCAGTTGCAGAGGCGCCGCTTGTAACAGACACTCAAGATGTCCGCAGTATAAGCAGTTAAAGATGTCCGCATCT
>CAZHPN010000003.1:0-52775 GCA_964534375.1 uncultured bacterium
CCCGCCGAGGAAAACCTCCTCGACCGGATCATCGACGCGCGCGTGACGGTGACCGGACGCGGCGCGACGAAGCCGATGGCCGCCAGCCGTTTCAATCCGGCGATCCGCGGGGGTGCGACGGTCTACGAAGGCTACACGGCCGGCGGCGCGTACGTCGGCGCGGCGGGCATCGACAGTCTCGGCCAATTCCGCCGCGTGCTGTTGATGAACCCGGGCGCCAACGGCAAGGTATCGACGACGTTCCCCAAGGTGTTCCTGGGCGAGGAAATGCGGCTCGTGTACGGCCTGAACGACGAGGGCGTGTCGACGCGGCGCCTGGGAAATCAGAAATTGGTCGTCTCCGTCGGCGACAAGGTCGCGTTCAATCAATGGGTCGAATGCACGGTCGGCTGGCATACGGCGACGGTCGACACCAGTGCCTGGGCCGGCCAGGAACAGGATGTGACGTTCGTCGTGGAAACGTCGCCGCGGGCGGATTACGGCATCGGCGTCGAGGCCATCGTGCACCGCGGCCCCGAAACGGTCGCCAAAATGGCGGAACGTCCGTACCGGTTCGACGAGCACATCATGGAGGCCCGCGCCACGGTCGAACAACCGGACGGCCAGACGCGCCTCTGCCTCGGGCCGGATGAAACGTTCCGCAATCTGCGCCACGAGGAAGACGGTCCGTACGGCGAAGGCGTCCTGTACCGCCGCTGGGCCTGCGGCGTGGAGCCGTGGGATTCGGCGGGCCTGACGTTGCAGCAAAGCGGCAAGGAACTGCGCAAGGCCATCTGGCTGCACCCGCTCGCCGACGCCAAACGCCGCCTGAGCTACGGCCCGTTGCCGCTGCGGGCGGAGTTGCAAGGGTATCTGGGCTTCACCGATCTGTCGGTCAATGGCATCCTTGACAAGAAGACCGGGAAGCAGGTGAAGTGGAACAGCACGCCGGTCGTCTTCTCGATTTACGCCGACGAGCGCCTGATTTATCAGCAGACCGCCGAGAACGAGAACGGCTGGAAATCGTTCGCGGCGCCGATTCCGGCCGATTTGGTCGGCAAGACCGCCACGCTTTCGTTCGTGACGGAAACGACAAACGCTTCCTGGCGTCACTTTTGTTTCGACGCTTGGATGCAGTGAAAAAGGAACCGCTTATGGCCGGATCGTCCCGCCGTCCTCGTTCGCTCTCGATCGTCATGCCCTACTACAATGAGGAATTGAACATCGAGCGTTCGATCAACGGCGCCCTCGAATATCTGCGCAAACGCTTCGACGATTTCGAAGTCGTGGCCGTCGACGATTGCAGCCGCGACCGCACGCTCGAACTGGCCCACGCGTTGCAAGCCGCCGAGCCGCGCGTCAAAATCGTCGCCCTCGCGCAAAACTCGAAGTTCGCCGGCGCGCTCAAGGCGGGCTTCGCGGCGGCGACGAAAGAGTACGTGTTCTACACCGACGGCGACTGCCCGATCGAATACGACGACATCGATCAGGCGCTCGACTTGATCGAGACCTGCGACGTGGCGATCGGCTGCCGCACGACGCGCGACCAGGAAGGGATTCTGCGCAAACTGTACACCAACGGCTATCGGCTGGCGCTGCGGGTTTTGCTCGGCCTGAAATTTAAAGACGTCAATTTCAGCTTCAAGCTGTTCCCGAAAAAGGCGCTCGACGCCATCGTCATCGAATCCAACGGCTCGTTCATCGACGCCGAGATTCTCTACAAATTGCAAAAGGCCGGCTACTGCGTCGGCGAAATACCCGTGCATTATCACTCGCGCCGACTGGGCGAATCGACGCTGGCGTCGCCGACCATCATCTTCCGCATTATCGGCGAACTGTTGCGCTTCTGGCTCGCCCACCGCAACATTCCCGGCGCGGCGCCGGTCCGGCGGCTCGATGAATCCACCCCTCCTGCTGATCGTCAACGCTGACGATTTCGGTCTCGCCGCCGGAACCAACGCCGGCGTGGCGCAAGCGTTCGACCACGGACTCGTGCGGTCGGCCTCGCTGCTGGCCGGCGCGCCGGCCGCCGCCGAGGCGGCGCGGCTGGCGGCCGCGCGGCCCGGACTGGGCGTCGGCGTGCACCTCGCCCTGACGCAAGTTGCGCCGGTGCTGCCGGCGGCGCAGGTTCCCAGTCTCATTGGCGGCGGTGAACATTTCCTGTCCGGTCCGCGCCAATTCGCGCAACGGTTGCTCGCGGGCCGCATCGTGCGTGGGGAAATTCTCGCGGAATTCGTCGCGCAACTCGAACGGGCGCGGGATCTCGGCATCCGGATCTCGCACGTCGACAGCCACCAGCATCTGCACCTCCTGCCGGTGGTGCGCAACGCGTTCGTCGAAGCCGCGCAAAAATTCGGCATCCAAAAAATGCGCCTGCCGCGCCTGGGCGGGCCGGCGCGGTCGCTGCAGGAATGGCTCAAGGCGCTGGTGATCGACGCCTGCCGGCGCACCGGCGGCAGCGCGTTTCGCGGCCTGAGCCATCCGGACAAATTCTGGGGCCTGGCGTGCTCGGGCGACCTGACGCGCGCGCGGCTGCTGGCGATTCTGGAGGCGTTGACGCCCGGCGCGCACGAGTTGATGACGCACCCGGCGGCGTTCGACCCCGCGATGCACGCGCAGTTCGTCTGGGGATATCGCTGGGAAGACGAGTTGGCGGCGCTCTGCGACCCCGCGGCGGCGGCGGCCGTCGAACGCCGGGGCGTGCGGCTGGGCAATTTTCACGACCTCGCAACCGCCGGCGACCTGGGAAACGGCGGCTGAGAATGCGCGGCGGCTTCTTCACTTCAGAAAGTAACTGGCGGGCGATCGCCACTCTGGCGCTGGCGGCGCTTGCCGTTTGCCTCGGCGGCTGCCGGGGCCGGGGCGGGCCGGCGCCGCCGATCGTGCTGATCGTCATTGACACGTGGCGGGCGGACCACGTCGGCGCGTACGGCTATCCGCGGCCGACCACGCCGCACATCGACGAATTCGCCAAATCGGCGATCCGTTTCGACCGCGCCTACGCCACATCGAGTTGGACCGTGCCGAGCATGGCGTCGCTGTTCACCGGCGTGTACCCGTCGCAGCACGGCATCGAGCACGCCGTCACGGATCCGCTGGGCGTGGCGGAACAACAAGTGCTCAACGACCGCTTTGTCACCTTGGCCAAAACGCTGCGCGACGCCGGTTATGCGACGTACGGCGTCAGCGCCAATTATCACATGCACGCGAAATTCGGCATGGGCCAGGGTTTCACGCAATATCGGGTCCTGAATTTCGCCGACCGCGCCGAAGTCGATCGCGGGGTGAAGGAACGCCTCCCGCTGTTGCAACGGAGCTTGAAGTCGGGCCGGCCGTATTTCCTCTACGTGCACTACTTCGATCCGCATCACCCGTATATGCCCGTCAAACCGTTCCTTGACCGCTTTCGGCCGGCCGACGCGCCGCTGGACGAGATCAACGCCGGCAATGCGCACTTCACAGAATTGATGGACCAGGGCTACTTTCACGCGAATCCGGATAAAATCCCGATGTTCGTCGATTGCTACGATGCGGAAATCGCCGCCTGCGACGATTCGGTCGGCTGGCTGCTCAATTCCCTGCCGGGCCTCGACGACGCGGTGATCGTCGTCACCGCCGACCACGGGGAAGAATTCCTCGAACACGGCCACATGTCGCACAGCAAGGATCTCTATTCCGAAACGCTGCGCGTGCCGTTGTTCATCCGTCTGCCGCACGGCCGGCGCGGCGGCGAGGTCGACAACGTCCTGGCCAGCCTGGTCGATCTCTATCCGACCCTCGCCACGCTCGCCGGCGCCAAAAAACCCGCCTATTTGGCGGGCGTCGATCTGTTCGACGCCTGGCGGCAACGCTGGAACCGCAATCGCTTCCTCTTCGCTGCGACCCGCCGGGCCCACGGCTACGATTGGAACGCCGCGCTCAGCGGCAACTACAAATTGCTCTATTCCGCCGATCGGGAAACCTGGGAATTGTACGATCTCGCCAAGGACCCCGGCGAAAGAACGAATCTCGCCGAGCAGGCGCCGGCCGGCCTGCTCTGGCGCTTCCAAACCGAATTGCGCGGCAACCGGCGGCGACCGCCGGTTTTTCCGCCGGGCATCCTCACCGCGCCGCGCGACGAGAAAATCGAACTGTCGATGAAACAATTGGGATATTTGTGAACGATCCGTTCTATGCCGATCCCGAGGCGTACGACCTCGCCTACGGTTGGGATTCCTTTGCCGAGACGGTGCAGTTGATCCAACGCGCGGCGCAGTTGCGCGGCCGGCCCGTCGCGCGCGCGCTCGAGGTCGGCTGCGGTCCGGGCCGCGTTTTGCGCGACCTGGCGGCCTTGGGGCTGACGGCCATCGGCCTCGATCGCGAGCCCGGCTTGCTGGCGTGGGCGCGGCGCCGCGCCGGCGAATTGGGGCTGACGGTCGAGACGGCGCTCGCCGACATGCGCGATTTCGCGTTGGCCGCGCCGGTCGACATCGCGTTGTGCCCGCTCAACGGGGTCGGCGACCTGACCGGCCCGGACGACCTCGCGCGCCATCTGGCCGCGGTGGCGGCCAACCTCACGCCGCGCGGCGTTTACGTCGTCGAAATGTCGTTCGCGCCGATCGAAAAGGAATGCGTCGGCCGCGGAGCGCCGTGGACGATGACGCGCGGCGATCTGCGCGTCGAGGCGGATTGGCGGCTGGTCGACGTGGACGGCGCCGCCGGCCTGGCAATCTACGAAGCGCGGCTGGCGATCGAACGCGCCGGCGCGGCGCCGCAATGTCTCATTTCGCACCGCGTGCATCGCAAATGGGATCAGCCGCTGTTGTATGCGCAGATCGCCGCCAGCCCGCTGGTTCTCGCCGGGCTGTTCGCCGGCGACCTGACGCCGCTCGATCCCGGCCGTCGGCTGACCTACGCCGACGACAACGTCTTTGTGTTCCTGCAGAAACGCGCGTAACCCGCTCACCGCGCAGGTGAGCAGTGAACGATGAACAGTGAACAGCGAAGACTATCGTTCGCGATAATCTGGCGAGACAAGGAACGACGGGTCAATACCCCCCTTGATCCTGTTGATCCGTCGATGAATCCGCTATCACTTGTTCGGCGGCGCGTACGGCGGCGGCAGGATCGGCGGCTTGGTCGGCTTGTCCTGCACGCGTTGCAATTCGATTTCGCCGATCAGCACGCTCGGCGCCGACGCGCTCACCGCCACGAAGCCCGACTCCGCCCCGCAGTAGCCGTTGAAGACGCCGACGTCGTCGCCGGCGGCGACGATCTTGCTGATCGAAAGCAGCGGCGTGCCGACGAGTTCCGCGCCGCGCACCAATTCCTCGCGGCCGGTCTTCACGTCGATCCGCGAGAGCAGCACCGGCCGATTGGCGAACGCCTGAAAATTGAACTGGTCGGTGCTCGTTTCGCCGCTGATGCCGGTGCGCAGCCGCAGGGCGTAGGGCTTGCCCTTCTCGCGGGCGAGGGCCAGCAGCATCGCGCGCAGTTTGGCGGCGGGCGCCGTGCGACGGGCGTGCACGATGAGGTTGCTCATGCGGCTCATCGGCGCGCGCGTCGCGTCGGCGCGGCCGTGCCCGTTGCTCGCGCGGAAATCCAGGATGGGCATGCGCGAGCGCAGGAAATCGCGCAACACGCCGCCGCTGACGAGTTCGACGCGCTGCGCGGGAACTCCCTCCTCGTCGAAATCGTAGGTCCCGTTGAGGTCGACGCCCGCGTAGCGCGCCAGCGTCGGGTCGTCGGCGATGTCCAGAAACGCCGGCAGGATCGGCTGGCCCAATTGGCCCTTGAACGTCTGCCCTTCGTCGACGCCCCGGGTGCGGTTGCCCTCCAACCGATGCCCGATCGCCTCGTGAAAGAAGATGCCCGCGACCGAGGGGTCCAGCAGCGCCGGCCCCGCGTACGGCTCGATGGCTGGCGCGCGCCGCAACTGCGTCAGTTGCTCGGCCATCTCTTTGACGCCGGCCAGGATTTCGTCGCGCGTCGGCATCCCCGCCGGCGTGCGCGCGTAACGCGAGTAGTAGTGCCGCACCGTCATGCCGTCGTCGGCGAGCGCCGCGGCGTCGACGTTGAACGAAAAGTAAAAGCCGCGCGTTGCCAGTTCCGTGCCTTCTGACGTCAGCAGCCACCGCGTGCCGAGTTGGGTTTGCAGCGTGACGTTTGCGTCGAGAATCTCCGGGTATTGCTTCAGCACGGCGCTGGCGTCGCGCGCGATCGCCTTCCAGGCGGCCTTGTCGATGGTCACGACCAGCGGCGGATCGAGGCGCTTGACGGGCGCCTGCCGAGCGAAATCCGGCAGGCGCGCGTCGGCGTTCTCGCGGTAAACCGCCTGCGCCTTCTTCCGCAGGTAATCGGCCAAGGCGTTCTTGAAGCGCAGGTCGGTCAACCGCCATAGCCGGGCGCGCATCGCGTCGACGTCGTCCTCGATCGGCAGGTTGGTGTATTGCAGATAATTGAAGGTGTCCAGATCCGGATCGAAGCGGTCGTTCTCCGAGCGCGTCGAGGTGTTGTCGAAGGCGTAATCGCCGACGCGCACCTCGACATACAACTTCCGCTCCTTGCCGCCGCCCTCGTGCAGCAGCGCGCCGAGCGTCGCCGTAACTACATAGCCCTCCGTTTCGGTGAGCCGGTAGGCGATGAAATACGGCTTGACGTAATCCGGCAACGACAGGCGCGTCGTCGAACGGGCCATCTCCTCGCGCAACGCTTGCAGAATCTGGTCCTCGTTCGCCCGCGAATCCGCGAACGAGATCAGGGCCGCCAGGGCCGCCATCGCCAGACCGATCGACGCTTTGCGCATTTGCTTCCCCTCGCATGCGGCAAATCGTTAACTTACCACAGCGGCGGGGCTGCGGGTCAAAGGGCCAGCGCGCCGTTCGACAACAGAGGCGCCGCGACCAGGAGCGGTCGCACGGAGGCCATGGGAAGCATGGGAGTTCTGGGAATCCTGGGAGGTCTGGGACGCCGGACGTCGTTTGACGGCGAGACCGCCCAGAATTCCCAGAACTCCCAGAATTCCAATGACAGCCGATCGCAGCCTCCGCCGCCGTTGTGCTATGCTCCGGCCAAAATTCCGCCCGAAGGAGAGCCCGCTTTGCGCAGACGGTTGTTCGCCGCGCTGATTTTGTCCGCCGTGCTGGCCGGCCGCGCGGCCGCGCAGGAACCGCCAAAATACGGCTGGGCCGGCGACAACGCCTTCCCGGCCGATCTGCGGCAACCGCTTCTGAGCGGCGCGCCGGACGCGATGCAGGCCAACGCCCGGTTCGCGCTGACGCTGCTGCCCGACGTCGCCTCGGTCGCGGAATTTCGCCGGGAGCTGAAAAAAAACAAGCTGGGCCGCGGCTTCTGGCTGTCGGTCGAGGCGGCCGAGGGAAAGCGGACGCTATACGTCTGGCTGATCGACGAAGCGCGCGAAGAGCCGTCGGTGCGCTCGGGCGCGTTCGGTCCGCGTTACGACCGCCCGCTCGATCTCGCCTGCCGTCTGGCGTGGGAATCGCTGGAGATGCCGCTGGCGCCGGCCGCCGAGACGCTCTGGACGCAGGCCCGCAAGGCTTGGCGCGCGGGCGATCTGCCGGCGGCGGACCTGGCTTTTCGGCAGGCGCTGATCGTCACGCCGCACGCCGAGGCGCTGTGCCGCGACGCCGGCCAAATGTATCTGGCCTCCGGCCGGCCGGAGGCCGCGATTCCGTGGTTCCGGGCGGCGCTGTCGCGCAACCCGAACGATTATCTCGCCTGGATGTGGCTCGCCCGCCTGTACGAAACGACCGGCGCGGATGACGAGGAACGGCAGGCGACCGAAGCCGCGTTGCGCGTCGGGCCGCGCGTGCCGTCGCTGCTGATGACCGCCGCGGCAGCGTACAAACGCGCCGGCCGCCTGCACGAGGCGCAGGCGCTGCTCGTCGAAGCCGCGCGGCGCGACCCCGACGATCCGGATGCGCCCCTGGCCTTGCTGAACGTTGCGGAGATCAACCACGACTGGCCGGTCGCCGCGCCGGCGCTGCGCCGCGTGCTGGAGACCGCGGGCGGCGGCGAGGATCTGTGGCGCGAATTGGTCGATTATCAAATGCTCGCGCGCGACTACGCGGGCGCCGAGCAGACCATCGCGCGCCTGCGCCAGCAACATCCGAACGACGAATCGCTATTTCGCGACCACATCCTCTCGCTGCTCGGGGCGGGCCGCTACGCCGAGGCGGAGCCGCAACTGGCCAAATTCATCGAGGGGCGGCCGGATTCCGCCTGGGCCGCCACCGCCATGGGCCGGCTCTATTACCACACGCGCCGGTACGACCGGGCGATGTTGTGGTTCGCGCGGGCTCACCAACTCGACCCCGGCGACGAACAACTCGAACGCCTGCTCGCCATGAGCGCCGAATTGTCCGGCGACAAGGAGCGCGCGCTGGCTTATTACGAAGCGCGCCTGACCGGCCGCTCGTCGTTCGGCAACGACGAACTCGACCATTACGTGGCCTTGTCGCAGGAACTCGGCCACGCCGACCGCGCCGAAACGCTGTTGCGCCGGCTGATGGATTCCGCGACCGGCCAGACGCAACGGACCGCCGCGGCGATCGCCCTGGGTCAACTGCTGGTGAAGCTCGGCCGGCCGCGCGACGCCATCGCGGCGTATCAGAACCTGCTGCGCCGCCGCAGCCGGCCGCCGAACGTGCTCTTCGAACTGGGCCGGCTGCATTTTTCGCTGAAAGAGTACGACGCCGGCGCGGCGTACTTTCGCGAATTCGCGGCCGTCTCGCCCGATGCGCGGCGGCTGGCCGAGGCCGCGCGGCTGGCCGAACAGGCGGGCGATGCGTCGCTGCAGATTCAGCTCTACGCCGCCGCCTTCGCCGCCGACCCAACGGCGACCGAGGTCGGCGTGCTGCTGCTCGAGGCGCTGCTGCTGAACAACGTCGATCGCGACAACGACATCCTCGTCTCGCAACTCGACCCGCTCGTCAAGCAACCCGACGAACGCGAACTGCTGTTCTGGCTCGAACTCTTCTGGGCCGCGACGGCGGGCCACGCCGATTATTTCGCGCACCTGTTGCCCGTGGCCCTGCGCTTCGTCGCCGCGCGCAAGACCACGCGGGTCGAGCTGTCGAAGTGGCCGCCGGTCGTCGCCGCCCGGCTCGCCGGCCCGCCGCAGGCCGAAATGGCCGACCTCATGGCCGTCTTCGCCCGGAAGCTGCCGGCGAAAGACTTTGCGCGGAAATATCGGGTGGACGTGCCCGGTTGGTGAGCTTCTACAACAACTCGATCAGTCTTTCGACGGAAATGTCGGCGTCATACGGCGATTTCTAACGAGGTCAGGCTGACGGACTCCGACTGGGCAATTTCTTCGCCGGCCGCCAGACGGTCTTCTACATGCAATCGGATCGCGTCGCGGATGTTATTCAGCGCTTCCTCATAGGATTCGCCTTGCGCCTAACATCCTTGCAGTTCAGGGCAGGACGCAAAATACCCATCCTGGTCTTTTTCGACGATGGTCGAAAACCCAAATGTCTTCATTTTTTTCGTTCCTCAATACGCAAGGATAACACTCTCAACTTCGCGGTCAAAGGCGCGTCGATCGACCCCTTTCACCCGGCCCCGACGTTTGCTAGCATCGGCCGCCTTGCGCGAGGAGGTGCGTTGCGCGCATTGGCCGGCAAACGGCGCTACCTGCCGCTGGACGAGTTGGTCCGGCGGTTCGGCGAGGGTGCGCCCCGGCTGGCCGCGACGGGGCTGGCCGGCGCCAGTCCGGCCCTGCTGCTCGCCTCCCTGTTGGAAGATTACGACGGCCCGGTGCTGGCGCTGACGGCGGGCGTCAAACAAGCCAACGCGTTTCTCGAAGAACTCGCCTTTTTCCTGCGCGCCGCCGACGGCGCCGACTCGCGGCGTTTGCACCTGTATCCGGCCTATGACGTCGCGCCCTTCGAATCGATCAGCCCGCACGCGACGATCATGGGCCGGCGCGCCAAGTGCCTGGCGGAACTAGCCGGCAAACGGCGGCCGATCATCGTCGCGCCGGTCGAAGCCGCGATGAACCGCGTGGTGACACGCGAGGATTTCAGCGCCGGCCGCCAAACCGTCAACGTGCCGGATCTGTTCGAGCGCGACGCCCTGGCGGCCGACCTGCTGGCGATCGGCTACCGCCTGGCGCCGATCGTCGAAGAGGTCGGCGAGATCGCGGTGCGCGGCAGCATCCTCGACGTGTTCTCGCCGGGCCACGATCAGCCGGTACGCATCGAATTGTTCGGCGACGAGGTCGAGTCGGTGCGGCTGTTCGATCCGTCGACGCAAACCAGCCGCGCCCACCTGCGTACGGTCGATCTCTACTCCTGCAGCGACGTGCACCTCGACGCAAAAAACGCCGAACTCTTCGCGCTACGGCTCAAGGAACTCGCCGACGAACAGGATGTGCCCAAACCCCGCCGCGACCGCATGACCGACGAGGTCGCGCGCCGCATCGCCTTCCCCGGCATCGAATTTTTCACGCCGCTGCTGCACGAGCGGCTCGATCCGCTGCCGGCCCATTTCGGCGGCGAAGGCCTGGTGGTGCTGGTCGAACCGGTCGATGTCGAAAACGCCGTCGAAGCGTTCGCCGAGAAGGTCGCCTCGCGCTACGAACGGGCGCGCGAGGCCGGCAAGCTGTGCGTCAAGCCCGAGGCGCTCTATCTCGACGCCACGGCCTGGCGCGACGCGCTGGCGCCGTTGCGGCAGTTGACGATCGGCCGCGAAGCCGCGCTCGAAGACGTCGCGCCGCTCCGCTTCGAATCGTCCGACTGGCGCGAGTTGCGCGAGAAAATCCTCGCTCAGGCCCAGACCGACCACATGCTCCAACCGCTGCTCGAAGAAATCCGCCGGGGCATGAGCGGCGAGGGCCGCATCATCCTGGTCAGCCGCACGGCCGGCGGCGCGGATCGGCTTGAACGGCTGCTCGCCCCGCACGGCGCGCCGGTGGCGATGCGGGCCGACCTCTCGTTCGACGCCGCGTTGTCCGGCGGTCAGGGGCTGGCGCAAACGCCGATTCTGCTGGGCGATCTGTCGGCCGGGTTCCGCCTGCCCGGTCTCGAATTGTCCGTGATCGCCGAGGAAGATGTCTTCGGCGAACGTCGGCGGACGGAAGCGTACGACAAACGCAAAGTCGAAATGCTCGGATCGTTCGCCGATCTGGCCGAAGGCGATTTCGTCGTCCACGCCAAGCACGGCGTGGGCATCTATCGCGGCCTGACGCACTTCACCTTCGGCCCGACGCCGGGCGAGTTTTTGCACCTCGAATACGCCGGCGGCGACAAGCTCTACGTGCCGGTCGATCGCCTGGGCGCCGTGCAGCGCTACGTCGGCGCCGGCTCCGTGCCGAAGATCGACCGCCTCGGCAGTGGCGCGTGGCTCGTGGCGAAGCGCAAGGCGCGCGGGGCCGCGCGGCAAATTGCCAAGCAATTGCTGGCGATCTACGCGGCGCGCGCGGCCGAGCCGGGTTTCGCGTTCCCGCCGCCCGACGAGACGTTCCGCGAGTTCGAGGCGACGTTCCCGTACGAAGAGACGCCGGACCAGGCGCTGGCGATCCGCGACGCGATCGCCGACATGGTCTCGGAGCGGCCGGCGGACCGGCTGATTTGCGGCGACGTCGGCTTCGGCAAAACGGAAGTCGCGCTGCGCGCCGCGTTCCTCGCCGTGCTCGCCGGCAAGCAGGCGGCGGTGCTGGCCCCGACGACGACGCTGGCGTTTCAGCACTTCAACACGTTCCGCGAGCGGCTCGGCCCGTTCGGCGCGACGACGGCGATGCTCAGCCGGTTCGCGACGGCGGCCGAGCGGCGGGCGACGATCAAGAAGCTGGCGGAGGGCGGGGTCGACGTGGCGGTCGGCACGCACATGCTGCTGGGCAAGGCGGTCCGGTGGAAAGACCTGGGGCTGCTGATCGTCGACGAAGAGCAGCATTTCGGCGTGGCGCAGAAAGAGAAGATCAAGGCGCTGGCGAAGAACATCGACGTGTTCACGCTGACGGCGACGCCGATCCCGCGGACGCTGCACATGAGCCTGGCCGGCATCCGCGACATGTCGGTGATCAACACGCCGCCGGAAGACCGCCTGGCGATCCGCACCTTCGTCACGCGGTGGGACGAAGACACCATCCGCGAAGCGCTCGAACGCGAGCTGAGCCGCGGCGGCCAGGCGTTTTTCATTCACAACCGCGTCAAGAGCATCCAGTCGGTCGCCGATCGCCTGCGCCGCCTCGTGCCGCACGCGCGCCTCGCCGTCGGCCATGGGCAGATGGACGAAAAAACGCTCGAACAATTGATGATCGACTTCGCCGAAGACCGCTTCGACATCCTGCTGTGCACCACGATCGTCGAAAGCGGCCTGGATTTTCCGCGCGCGAACACCATCGTCATCGACCGCGCCGACGCGCTCGGCCTTTCGCAACTTTACCAACTGCGCGGCCGCGTCGGCCGTTCGAAACGCCGCGCCTACTGCTACCTGCTCGTGCCCGCGACCGGCACAATGACGCCCGAAGCCCGCAAGCGGCTGGCCGTGCTGCGCACTTTCACGGAACTTGGCAGCGGCTACAAGATCGCCGCGCGCGACCTGGAAATCCGCGGCGCCGGCAACCTGCTGGGTGCGGCGCAATCGGGGCACATCACGGCCGTCGGTTTCGATCTTTATACGAAGCTCTTGGAAGAAGAGGTCGCCCGGCTGCGCGGCGAAACGGTCGAAGAGACGATCGAGTGCGAGGTGGCCGTCCCGGTGCCGGCCTATTTGCCGGAAGACTACGTACGCGAAGTGCAAACGCGGCTGGCGCTCTACAAACGCATCGCCGACGCGAAGGACGACGCCGAACTGATGCGGCTGCGCGAAGAATTGACCGACCGCTTCGGCCGGCCGGGCGAGCCGGTCGCGAACCTGCTGGCCGTCGTGTCGCTACGGCGAACGGCCGAGAAATTGCGGATTCGCAAGATCGAGGCCGGGCCCGACCGACTGGCCTTCGAGTTCGACGACTCGACGCCGGTGACGCCGGCGCGGCTGGTTCAACTGGTCACCGCCAATCCGCGCGTATTCTCGCTGTCGCCGGAGGGCAAGCTGTACCAGGCGACCCCGGGTTTGACGCCGGAGAAAATGCTGGAGGCCCTGGCCCGGGGCTTGCAACGGCTGGCCGACTATGCTACCTAACCATCCTTCGCGAATAGGCGTTGATCATGACAAACAGGCGAAACTTCGCGAATTTATAAACGAAACTAGTAAGGAAGGGTGATGACCATGCGGAACAAGACCTTGTTAATCCTGTGCGTGGTCGCCGTAGCGGCTGCCGCCGTGTTGCTGGCGGCCTCGTGCGGCGGCGGCAAGAGCGCGGCTCCGGCCAAAACCGGCGGAGCCGTGGCGACCGTGGGCAATGCCACGATCTCGGTCGACGAATTCAACGACATGCTCAAACGCATCCCGCCGTTCAATCGCAAGCGCTATGCGACGAAGGCCGGCAAGATGGAACTGCTCGACAAGCTCGTCGAAGAAGAGCTGTTCTATCAGGAAGCCCTGCGCAAGGGCCTTGAGAAGGACAAGGAATTCGAAAAGCGGATGGAGCAAATCCGCCGCGGCATTTTGGCCAGCATGGTGAAGAAAGACCTCTACGAGGCCGACATTCCCGTCACCGACGCGGAAATCAAAGAGTACTACGACAAGAACCTCGATAAGTTCGAAAATCCGGAAACCGTGAAGCTGAAGCTGATCCTCATCAAGCCCAAAAACCTCACCGACGACAAGGAAAAGGCCGCCGCCAAAGTCCGGGCCGACCAGGCTTACAAGAAGCTGAAATCGGGCACGCCGTGGGAAAAGGTCTGCGACGAATACTCCGACGACGTCGCCTCGAAAAAGAAGGACGGCTCGTTGCCGGCCATGCGCAAAGGCCTGCGCGGCGAAGAATTTGACAACGTCGTCTTCAAGATGACCAAGAAGGGCGAGATCAGTGAGCCGTTCTGGGACAAGCGCGGCTGGAACATCGTGCAGTTCGAAGAGAAAGAAGCCGCCAAGGCCAAAGATTTCGAAGAAGTGAAGAAGACGATCGAGCGCCGTCTGAAGCAGGAAAAGCAAAAGGACAAGATGGACGCGACGATGAAGCAGCTTCGTGAAAAAGCGAACGTGAAGGTCAACGAAGACGTCCTCGACGCGATCCCGGTCGAAGCGGCCCCCGAGGGCGGTCAGCCCGGTCAGCCCGGCCTGCCCGAACTGGGCGGCGGCGGAGCCCCCGGCGCCCCCGGCGCCCCCGGCGCTGCTGGCCCCGGCGCCAACCCCTCGGACGCGCAACAGAAAGTCCTCCAGCAGTTGAAAATGCAACCGCCGCAACCGAACAATCCGCCGCCCGCTGCGCCGAAGCCGGCCCCGGCGGCCCCCGGAGCAACCAAATAGTTTTGCGAGAACGCAACGCCAGGGGCGGCGCCGCCGAGCGGCGTCGCCCCTTTTTCTTGGCCGGCGTCGGGCTGGCGACGCTGGGCGCGCTGCTTTTGTGCGGGGCGTGCAAGACCGCGCCCAAATTGCCGCCGGGCGTGCTGGCGCAGGTGAACGGCGCCACGGTGACGGCGCAGGAATTCGCCGAGCAATTCGCCGCGGCGCAAAAAGGCGGCATCGAAGGGCCGCCGGTGGGCCGCGCCGAGGCGCTGGCCGTGCAAATGGCGTTTTTGGACGCGCTGATCGACCGCCTGTTGGTGCAACAGACCGCCGCGCGTCTGGGCGTGACCGTAGACGAAGCCGCGGTGGATGAGGAACTGCGCCGCCTGCAGGCCGGTTGGCCGGCGAAGGCGTTTCAGCGCGAAATGCAAACCCAGCAACAGAGCCTGCCGTGGCTGCGCGAGCAGCTTCGCCTGGCGCGCCTGGCCGACGAACTGGCGGCACGCGTCATCGAACCGCAAGTGCAGATTGCGGAGACCGAAATCGAGGAATACTTTCAAACGCATCCGGACCAGTTTCATCGTCCCGAACAGGCGCACCTGCGGCAGGTGATTTGCCGCGAGCGCAGCCAGGCGACCGCCGCGCTGACCGACCTGCTGACCGGCCGCGATTTCGCCGACGCCGCCCGGGCGTATTCCATGGCGCCGGAAGCCGATCGGGGCGGCGATCTGGGTTTCGTCGCGCGCGGCGAAATGCCGCCGGAAATCGAGGAAGCCGCGTTCCGCCTGCCGCTCGGTGAAATCAGCACGCTCATCGAGACGCCCTTCGGCCTGCACATCATTCAGGTGCTCGAACGCGCGCCGGCGACGACCTTGACCTTCACCCAGGCGCGTTCCACAATCGAACGAGCGCTCCGTAAGCAGCGGATCGACGAGGCTTGGCGGCGTTATCGGGAAGACCTGCGCCGCGCGGCGACGATCGTCGCCGACCCGTCGCGTTTGCCGGGGTGAACGAGGAGGGAGTGTGCCCAAGTTTTGTTTGATCTTGCTGGCGTTGTGCCTCGCGGCGACGGCAGCCCACGCCGGCGAGGTGCTCAATCGCGTCGCGGCGGTGGTGGACAATGAAGTGATCACGTTGCACGAGGTCGAGACAATGGCCGCCTCGACGGTCGCCGAAAACCTCCAGAAAAACCCGGAGATGAGCGACGCCGACAAGAAAAAAATGATCGCCGCGACCAAGCAGCAGATTCTTCAGGGGTTGATCGAGACCAAGCTCATCGAAAGCGAAGTGCGGCGCCTGGGCATCGAGGTCACCGATCAGGAGATCGACGCCTACGCGTTGCGGGTCAAGACGGCCAACAATTACACCGACGAAACCCTGAAGCTGGCGCTGTCGCGGCAGGGCCTGACGATGAACGATTTTCGCGAACGGATCAAAAAAGAAATCCTCCGCGAACAATACGTTTCCTTCCGCATGCGCGACAAATTGCGCACCCGCGACGAAGACATCCGGGCGTACTACGACCAGCATCCCGACGAGTTCGCGTCCGAGCAGGTCGTTCGCATCGCCGAGCTGCGCGTCAACGCCGCGCCCGACGTGACCGAAGAGCAGTTGAAATCAATCTACGCCGTCATCAACGGCCTGTATGAAAAACTGCTCGGCGGCGCCGACTTCGCCGAACTCGCGCGCGCGCACAGCCAGGGCTCGACCGCGGCCGACGGCGGCGTGCTCGGCGAATTCAAGATCGACTCCGAACTGCAGCCGACGTATCGCAAAGCCGTCGCGGCGCTCAAGCCGGGTGAGTTCTCGACGATCTACCGCGACCGCAACGGGTTCGTCATCCTGAAGCTGCTCGAAAAGAAAGCCGGCGGCGCGCTCGCCTTCGACGAGGTCAAAGACAAGATCGCGATGGTGCTGCGCAAGCAACAGGCCGACACCGAGATGGACCGGCTGGGCGCCGAGTTGCGGAAGAAATCGTACGTCGACATCCGCGTCAACTTCGCTAACGAGAAATGACGCGGCCCGGCGCCGACCGTCGGGCGACGCCGGCGTTTCGCGAAGGAGCGCGTGTTGAAGTGGGTCCGAAGTTTCCTGCTGCATCCGTGGCTCAATCGCTTTAATCTCGCGTTCCTCACGCTGGGCCTCGTCGGCGTGATCGCCACGGGGCCCGATGTGCCCGTCGGCTGGGCGACGCTCGGCGTCGAAGCCGCGTACCTGGTCGTTCGCGGCGTACTCGACCGCAGCCGGTCGCGGCTGTTCCAAATCCGGCGGCTGCCGGCGCGCGAACGCAATCGGTACTTCCGGCTTTGGGAAACCTGCCGGCGGGTCGAGGGCGATCTGGCGCAGAACAAGCATCAGGTCGGCGCGATGGCTGCCGACGCCGGCCAACTGAAGCGCCTGCTGGTCACCTGCCTCGATTTGCTGCTCGCGGCGCAACGGATCGACCAATACGCCTTGTCCCGGTCCCATAATTTCGACGCGGCGATCGCCGACGCAACAGCCGGGCTCGAGCAGGCCACGGAGAAAGAAAAAGAAATCCTGGCCGGCAACGTCGAGGTGCTGCGCAAACGTCGCGAGGCGTTCCGCGATCTGACCGAGCGGCGGCGGATGATCGACCACCGCCTGTCCACCCTGGAAAACGCGATCGAACTGCTCGGCGAAGTCGGCGTCGGCTTGAACCAGCCGGCGGAAGCGGCGGACCAGGTGAAGGTGATTCTCGCCAACGTCGAAGACGCCGAGTCGTTCATGTCCGAATTGAACCAGGTCATCCCGCCGATTCGCGTAAAGTCTTGACTATGTGGCTGATGCGGCTGTGGAAATGGCTGGAGCGCTGGCCGTGGGTCCAGCGGCTCGCCTTGCGGTTGCTGAATCCGCGTTTTCTGGTCGGCGTCGTCGGCCTGGCGTTCGACGACCGGGGCCGCGCGCTGCTCTTCCACCACACCTACCGCCGCCGTTTTTCCTGGTCGCTGCCCGGCGGCTGGCTCGGCCGAGGCGAGGACCCGGCCGAGGCGCTCGCGCGCGAATTCCGCGAAGAGGCAAATTTGCAAATTGAGGTCGGCGAACTGCTGCGGGCGTCGGCGCGGCCGGCGTATCCGCACATCGAATTGCTCTATCGCGTGCGCGTCGTCGATGGCGAATTCCGGCCCAGCCGTGAAGTAGACGCCATGGAGTTTTTCGATTGCGCCGCGCTGCCGGAACTGCCAGGCGACCAGCGGCAAGTCATTATTGCAGAATGCCGAATGCGGAATGCGGAATGACGACCGCCGAATAAAGAATACCGAATCCCAACTCCCGAGTCCCGAGTCCCGAGTCCCGGGCCCAGCGATGCTGCCTCATTTGACGATCATCTGCTCGATGACATACGAGTCGCACGCCGCGGGACCGATCTCCATCACGAACACCCGGCCGGCGACCAGCAGCGTCAACGGCACGTCGATGGCGCCGCCGGCAAAATCGGCGACCGTTTTCTCGCCCAGCAGCGAGCCTTTCTGCTGGTCGATGCCGACGTGATAAAACGCGACGCGCGTCTCGCCCGGCCGGCCGCAGGTCAGCCGGACCGACACGGCGCGCGGCCGCAGCACGTTCCAGTAGAACAGCCGCAGCCCTTGCGTCGGACTGGCGCAGGCAAGGCCGGGGTTCGGGCCGCAATTCCGCCGCGCATATTTGTCTTTTTCCGCGGCGCGGCTGTTGAACAGGGCGAGCCAGTCTTCGCCGGTCAGGCCTTCCGAACGGCCGACCGACCACAGCGATTCCTCGAAACCGCGCGCCGGCTCCGTGTACGAAGCCAAAATGTTGTGGTCGTTTCGTCGATATTCGACGAGGTCGTCGACGCGCGTCGACAACAGCAAATAGGCGACCAGCGCCAGCGCCAGCGCCGCCGGCGGCGCCCACCACGGTCCCGTCAGATATTTTTTCGCCGCCACGCCGCAGGCGTAAAGCGGCACGACCAGCGACACCGCGAGCCACAGCGACAGGTGGTGCAACCCCGGCGCCGGGTCGCTCAGCACCACTTCCGGCATGGCGAAGAACCAGAGCCACGAGCCGGCATAGAGAAACGCCACGCGAATGAGATTCGCCCGATTCGCGGGTTCGTTCTTGCGGAAAGCCGCCGCGGCCAGGACGGCGAAGGTCACGAGCGCCGCGAAAAAGAAGTAGCCGCTGACGCCCGTCGCGTACGACAAGTAGTGCACGGTGTCTTTGAGATACGCGCCAAACGACGGGAACTTGTGAAAGGCCGCCGCGTAGCGGACGTGCGGACCGGTCGCGCTGGATTTCTGCAAGTACGAAGCCGCGAGGTCGTGGTAGGCGTCGACGAACGAGCGGTTGAGCAGCACGATTTGCAGGATGTGTACGGCGAAGCTGAGCGGCCCGGCGCAGGCGACGAGAAAATACGACTGCCGTTCGCGCCGGTTGCCGGAAAAGAGAAACCCCAAAATGATGAAGTAGGTCAGCAACTGATAAACGACCGTGCACTGGCCCTGCCAGAACGCGCCGGCGAAGGCGAGCGCGAGACCCCAGTTGCGCTTCGTGCGCGCAAAGACGGCCAGGCCGAAAAGCAGCAGCGCCTGATGCGGCAATTGAAACGCGTATTCGTAAAGCCCGTGCGCCCGGATCCAAAAGAGCGGGTTCGCCAAAATCGCCCACACCATGAGCAGGCCGAAGATCCGGTCTTTCAAGAGCGTCATCGCGACGAAGAGCAGGGCGAGCGCGGCGACGTTCAGCAGAATCGAAAACCACCGCAGCCCGTGAACGGTGTCGACCCCCGCCACGTGCACGAGGCCGAAAAAGTCTTCGCTGAAGGGCGGGATATGCGTATAGCTCCAGTAACTCAGCGGCAGGTAATAATCGTCCGGCGAATCGTACGGCAGGAAAAACGAGGGCAGGAAACCCATGTCCTTGAACGAACCGACGCTCGAGAGCGTGTGCCCCTCGTAGGAACAGTTCGGATACGGAAACGACGTGCGCGGCAGCGTGTTGCGCCAACCGAGCAGGATCGCCGCGCCGGCCAACGTCGCGCCCAGCAAGACGTACACCACGACGTTCTGCCAGGAAAACGCCCGGTCCGACGGAGGAGTTTTCGCTTCTTTTGTTTCCATTTCCCCGACTTGCCGCAACGTGGGAATGCGCGATCTTAGCAAGAAACGGCGGAATGACAAAGGAAAGAAACGCGGCGCGGCAAACCCCCGCGGGTTGCGGGCGGGCCGGTTATGCGGCTAAATGGTTCGAGTCGGCTCTAGGAAAGTTGCCTGTGGCGAAACAAAATCAGCGCGACATACCCCCTCCGTCGATCAAACCCGGAAGCGACCAGACCGGCCGCGGCGCGGGCGACCGCGAGTTGCTGACGATTCTGACCTACAACCTCTGGCACGCGTTGAACCCCGACGGGCCGGTGCGCTTCGCCGAGCAGGATACGCCGACGGAGCGCGAAGCGCGGCTGCAAACTTTTCTTCACCACGCGCGCGAGTTGAACCCTGATGTGATGTTTCTGGAGGAGGTCAATCCGGCGCCGCGCCTCGCCCGGCGCATCGCGCGCGAACTCGATTGCGACGCGCATTTCACCGTGGACAACGCGGGGATCAAGATCGGCGCGTTCGGGCCGCCGTTCAATTTGCGCTCGGGGTTGGCCATCCTCGCCAAAAAGGCCCTGCGGCTGCGGCGGCGCGGCGGCTGCAAGCTGTCGGGCGGTTTCGGCTTCGTGCGGCGCTGGCTTTCGCTGCAAGGCGACGAGTTCCGCCACGCGATCGCGGCCGAGGCGACGATCGACGGCCGCCGGATCCTGCTGCTCGGCGCGCACCTGCACCACGGGCCCGAGGCCGACGCCGACATTCGGGCGGCGATCGAGCGGCTCGTCGCCGAGAAAAAAATCACGGCCCGCCGCGCGCAGGAAATTGTCGGCATTTTCAATCTTGCGTCCGCCCGCCGCGAGCGCGAAATCGCCCGGGCGCTGGCCTTTGCGCGCCGCCTCGCGCCGGCCGAAACGCCCATCCTTTTCGCCGGCGATTTCAACGCCTCGCCGGATGCGCCGGAGTTGCTGCGGCTCAAGCGCGAGCACGGTTTTCGCTCCGCCACCGCGGACGACGACCCGGCAAAGCTGCTGATGAGTTGGGATTATCGGCGCAACCCGAACACGCATTTTTTTGCGGATTTCAAACCGGTCCACCAGTTCGAGCCGGCGGCCATGGCGGCCTTGCAGGCGGCCATTGTGCAGCAGACCAAGCGACTCGACTACATCTTCTATCGCGGCTTCGACGGCTGGCTGGCGCCCGCCGCCGCCGGGCTGTTCGCCGACCAACCCTGGCAGGGCCGGCTGGGCTCGGACCATTTCGGCATCTGGGCGCGGTTCGAGAAATTGGGTTAACTTCGGCCTGAAGGCGACAGGTCTTATCGGACTTATACGACCTATAGGACCTACGGGACGTATCAATCGTCGATCAAATTTCTCCCCGCGAACAAGATCGACTCATTGAGCGGGCTGTATTGATACATCATCGGCAACGGGTTGAGGCCGATGCCCTTGAGCGCCGTCGCGATCGGGTGCGCGTCGCCCAGGGTCAGCGTCGCGGCGTCGCGGGCGTTGGTCTGCGCGAATTCCAGCGGATTGGTCGCGACGTTCGCGACCAGCGGGATGCCGTCTTTCATCGAGTACGTGCAGTAGCGCAGCGTTTTGCCCGGCAGCGTGCGCAGGACTTTGCCGCGCAGGGTCAGGATCTCCTGCCCCTTTTCCGACAGCTTGCACTCGATCCACTCCGGCTCGCGGCGGAAGACGATGTCGGCGAGGAATTTGGGATATCCATACAAATCAACGCCGCCGATGCGCGCGATCTCGGTGGTCACGGGGAGCTGCCAGACGTACGCGGTGAAGCGGCGGTTCAGCATCTGCCAGCCGATCGTCGCGCCGGGAATCGCCGGGGCGCCGAAGGAAATCGGGAACGAGATGCTGAATTCGTTGTAGGGGTCGATGTCCGTTTTGCGATATTCGAAGGCGGTGAATGCCGCGAGGCATTTGCCCGGATACAATTCGGCCAGGCGCATGTCCGGATGCGGCAGCAGTTTTTTGACCGCGGCCGACGAAGCGGTGAAGATCGCCGTCAGCGAGGTGTTGTCGTAATAAAAGACGGGCAATTTGGCTTGCCGTCCCTGCCAGGTGAACTCCCACTGCATGACTCCGCGAAACAATTCTCCGGCCATGTTCGCCTCCTTTCAAATCCGGGGACAGTTTACTGCCACATTCCAAATTCGGGGACAGTTTGCCGTAAACTGTCCCCCGAAATTGGGATTGGCGTTCACGCCCGTTTATCTTTTTCCAGCGCCGCGATCAGCAATTCGGCGCGGGCATTCGACACCGGCAGCAGCGAGAGCGCCGCGGCGTCGCGCATGATCTTCTCGACGCCGAAATCCCGCATGTAGCCGTAGCCGCCCAGCAATTGCACCGCGTCCGTGCACACCCGCACCGCGGCATCGCTCGCCGTCATCTTGGCCGCCAGCGCCGCGGTCAGGTCGTCCGGCCGCGCCGCCGCGCGCAAGGCCGCGCCGTCGGCCGCCGCGGCGTCCGCCGTCATCCGCCCGAGCAGGCTGCGCAAATGCGAATGATCGATGATCTGTTTGCCGCCCTGATAGCGTTCGGCGGCGTATTCGTAGGTCCGGCGGCAGGCCTGCGCCGCCGCCCCGGCCGCCGCCGCCGCGACCACCAGCGACCAATCCCGCAAGAGAGCGCGCCCCAGATCAGTCGCAGGCCGGCCCGTCGCGAGCAGCGCCGACGGCGACGCGGCAAAGTCCGCGAAAGTCACTTCGCGCAACGGCATCGCGCGCAGGCCGAGCGTCGGCTCCGGCGGCCCCAGTTGCGCGCCGAGGTCAACCGCGTCCAGCAGCAGCGCCAGCGGCCGGCCGTCGGCGCCTTTCGCGAAAACGACGACGAAACCGTCGGGCGCGGCATTGGCGACCAGGCCGGCCCAGCCGGTCAGCCGCCAGGCGCCGTCGGCTTCGGCGGCGGCCGGCGCATCGAAATCGTCGGCGTCGAGCGGCTCCGGAAAAACGACGCCGACCGGGAGCGACGCCGCCAACAGCCGCGCCGCCGGGCCGTCGGCGTCGCCGCCGGCGCACAGGGCGTGCAGCGTAGCGGCCTGGGCGCCAAAGACCATGGCGCAACCGGCGCAGGTCCGCGCCAGGGTCTGGATCAAGCCGGACAAATCGGCGAGTTCGCCGCCGGCGCCGCCGGCGCTTTCCGGCAGGACGAAGCGATCGAAGCCGGCGTCGACGCCATGCCGAAAGATCTCGGCCGGGAAAGCGGGGGCGGCGTGGTCGATCGCCGCCGCGGCGGGCGCGAGATGCCGGGCGGCGAATTTCTCCGCGGTCTGCGCGATTTCGCGGCGAAGGTCAGAATTCATTTTCGCCTTCCCCCGGGAAATAATTGACGAACAAATTGTGGCGATTGAGCTGATTCGTCCCTTCGTAAATCTGCGTCAGCTTCGCGTCGCGGTAGATTTTCTCCAGTTCGAGCCGGTGCAGCGACGCCTCCAGCCCGGCGATCTGCAGCGCGTCGTAGGCGACGGCCATCGCCGTGTCGCTGCCCGAAATCTTCGCCAGCGACGAAAGCTGTTGGATGCGCCGCAAGTCTTCCGCGTCGATGTTTTTCGCGAACAGCGCCTGCGTTTGGCGATACGTGAAATCGGAACGCAGCATCGCCGTCAGCGGCGCGCTTTTCCGCACGAACGACGGCGTGGCGTCGAGCAACAGGCGCGTCGTCAGCGTCTTCATCAGCTTCGGAATGCCGAAAAAGTCGAACGCCATGCAGGCGTCGAGGTACGCCTGGCGCGCCAAATGAATCTGCCGCGCCATTTCGGCCAGTTTGATCTGCACCCATTGCTGATCGATCAGCCGCCGGCCGCCGATCTTTTTCCGCTTGGCGAAGTCGACGACCCGCTCGAACGCGCCGCGCGCCGTGCCGACCGCAATGGCGCCGACGGGCCCGCGCGAGCCGCCGAGCACGTATTCGACATAGCGCAGCGCCTCGCCCGCGCGGCCGACGACGTTGCGCTCGGGCACGAAACAATCTTCGAACACGAGTTCCGTCGCGGGGCACGCCTTCATGCCCATTTTTTCTTCGACGCGGCCGACCGAGAAACCGCGGTCGCCGGCCGTCACCAGGAAGCCGCTCTGCGTTTCGAGCGGCCGGCGTTTGTCGGTGGGCGCGATGACGTTGACGAATTTCGCGATCGAACCGTTGCTGATGAAAACCTTGCGGCCGTTGAGCACGTACCCGCCCTTGGTCGGTTTCGCTTCGGTCATCAGTTTGGCGGTTTTCAAATACTTGGGGTCTTCGACGTCGGAGCCCGCCAGCGGCTCGGTGATCGCCGCCGCGAAGATGACCGGTTCGCCGCGCTTTTCGCCCGCGGCGAGTTCCGCGAGCGCGTGGTCGTAGTGATAGAAATCCATGCCGAGCAAAATGCCCGAGACGCCCAGGCCGTTGGCGCCGAAGACGTTCGCCACGCCGGAGCACGCGGCGCACAACTCTTCCATGACGATCGCAAACGCGGTCGACATCTGCCCCGCGCCGCCGACCGCCTTGGGCGCCAGCATCGACAGAAAGCCGAACGGCGCGGCCTTCTTGATCACGTCCCAATCGAAGTAACGCGCGTCCGCGGCGCACTTGCGGTCGATCTCCAGCGCCTTGGGCCGCACGTATTTATCGCCGTACTCGCGCGCGCGGGCCTGCCAGTCTTCGAGCTCCGCGGCGTACTCCGGCGCGTGCGCGGCGAGCACTTTGAGCCGCGGCGCCATCTCGAACAGGCTGCGCTTGCCGATTTCGACGTGCAAGAAATCAGTCATCGGAGCCTCGGACAGTGGTCAGTGGCCAGTGGCCAGTGGTCAGTCGCGCGGAGCGCGGCTGCACTGCGCTCGTAACGTGCTTTTCGACGCGCCTGCGCGTCGAAACGGTTTCGATGCAGGGGCGCCGCTTGCCGCGCCCCACATCAAAAACGGCCTGCGGCCACGCAAAGCGAGGAAGATCGGACTTATCGGACCTATCGGACCTATACGTCTTATAAGAGTCTCCGCAACCGCGGCACGCAGCCGAATCGGCTTTTGCGAAATTTGCCATTCGCCATTCCCCATTCGCCATTGGCTTACGGGCCTTTTCTGCGCCGGATGAATTCGACATACGCGCCGGCCGTGTCGAACTGCGGCTTCCAGCCGAGTACGCGTTTGGCCTTCTCCGCCGACACCACGATCGATGCGCCCGTGGCGATTTTCGCCCATTCGAAGTCGCCCTCGTTGATCAGCCCGAGCGCAAGCGCCGTCCGCGCCGCGCCGAGCGCCAGGCCGCGGGGCAGGTGAATCACGCGCCGGCCCGCGAGCCGGCCCATGTCGTCCACGCTCAGCGCGCCGTCGCCGGTGATGTTGAACGCGTCGGACTTGCTGTGCCGCAGCGCCAGCACGAACGCCGCGGCCACGTCGTCGTCCCAGCAAAAATTTATCCGCGTCCCGCGGTCGAAGCTGACCAGCGTCTTCGCCGAAAACTGCTGGCCGAGCATGTTGTTGATCGTCGGCCCGAGAAAGATCACCGGCCGCAGGCGTACGATCGCGGTTCCCGGGCTGCCCGCCTGCACCTCGTCGAGGATCGCCTCGACCTTGCCCTTGGCGCGCGAGTAATACCAATCGTCATTCGGCCGCAGCGGCGAATCCTCGGTCAGCGGCTCCGGGTTGTCCGGGTGCGCGCCGTAAGCCGCGACGGAACTGGCGCAGACGATGCGCCCGACGCCCGCCGCGACGGCGCCGGCGAAGACCCGCCGGCTGCCTTCGACGTTGATCTCGTCGATCGCCGCCATCGGCATGCGCCGCGGCGGCTGCACGATGAACGCCAAATGAATGACCGCGTCGCAGCCGCGCAGCAGCGTCGCGAAATCGGCCGTGCGCACATCGACGCTGGCGAAGGTCATTTTCGGCGATTGGTGTTGGGGCGGGACGCGGTCGAGCCCGAGAATCGCGTCCACGTCGGGCGCGGCGTCCAGCCGGGGCGCGATCAACTGACCGAGGTAGCCGGAAATTCCCGTCACCGCGACTTTCATCGGCCGCCTCCGTTGTGGAACAACCGCCATTAAACGCTTCGGCGCGTCGAATGCAACGGGCGCCGCCGGCGGCCGCTCCGCCGCGCACGGGGGCCTTTGGGTTTTCTTTGACGGGATCAACGGGATCGGCGAGCAGTGAACAGTGAACACTGCCCGGAAATGACGCGTTTTTTGACCGGCTCGACAGGATCAAAGAAACGAGGGACAACCACCGTCCCTTTTCCGCGGCGCCTCGAACCGGAATCGACTTGCCGGATTAAGCAATCTGGCCCCGCTGGCGCGGGGCGAGAGGCGGCGGACAATCCGAGGGACCGACAATTTCGTCCATTGGGCATCTGGCGGGTGATTGGCGTCGCCGCCGGAGCGTATTTGACCGCGAACGTAATCGTCGCCGTGGTGGCGGCGGCGCGGGCCTTCGACACGATCAGCCGTCACGACAAGCTGAGCTGGCGCGTTCACCAGTTTTACTCGATCGGCGCGGACGTCCTTTTTTTTGCGCTGTTGCTCGCCGCGGCACGCATTTGGAAGGAGACTCCGTGGCGCGAATGCCTGGCGTTTGTGGGGCCACAGCGGCGCGGCTCCTGAGTTTTTCTCGTTGCCAAGCGAAGTCGGCCTTGTGGCGATGAACGTCATATGCGTGCCAATTCATGAAGAGCTGCTATTTCGGGGACTCCTTCTTCGGGCAATCGAATTGTCGCGCCTTGGGGCGGTGGGCGCGGTCGTCATTACGGGCGTGTTATTCGCGGCGATTCATCATGTCGGAAGTCCGCTGGCGGCGGTGCACTTTCTCGGCCTCGGCATTTTGTTCGGCGCCGCGCGCTGGCGTACAAACTCGCCGGTTACGTCATGGGCGTTGCACACGGTTGCCAATGCGATTGCCGTTGGCGATGCGAAAGCGATTAGGTAATGCGTCCTCGGAATCCGCGCGCGCGTTATCCGACCGCTTGGCAACGCCGCGCCCGTTCGGTAGGCTCACGGCATTGCCGATTCGTTGAGGTTCCCTCGTGCCGGTCAGCCGTTTGCCGCAATCGCCTCTCAATCCACGCCTCCTGGCCGGGCGGATCGCTTCGTGCCGTTTCGATTCCCGCCTGGCGCGGTCCACAAAATGGAAAACCGCATGACGTCAGCGCGGTTCCGGTGGCCGGGCAAAAGATGCGGCAGGCGGCGGTCGACCGCGTTTCGTGTGTTCGTCGTTCTTTGCTGGTTGCTTCTCGCCGCCGCCGTCGCGGCGGTCATCGGCGCGTCGGTGGCTTCCAGCGACTTTTGGATGAAGCGCCTGGTGGCGAACATCGCCTGGTACGCGCCGTTCTTGCGCGGCGGGACGATCGACGAACGGCTCGTGGCAGCGGCGCGAATCATCCGCAATGGCCACGTTTCGGCGCCGCTGCAAAAGGCGCACGCGTTTCGCGTGGTCGCGCTCGGCGGCTCGACGACGTTCGGCGAGCCTTTCGCGCCTGGCGATCCGCGCACTTGGGTCGAAATCCTGCAAAACAAGTTGCGGGACCAATTCGGCGACGCAGAAGCAATCAATCTCGGCGTGGTGGGCGAAACGTTCGCCCTCCACCTATCGGAAATTTTTCGGATCGTTGTCGCACAAATGCAGCCCGACGTCGTGGTCGTCGACAACGTGTTCAACAATTTTTTCGCCGACCAAAAGATCGTGGTGGGTCTTTTGTGCGTCGTGCGCCTGCCGCCGCGGCGACCCGCGGAACCGGGTCGCCGCTTTCGCCACGCCATCCAGGAAATGATCGATGTCGCCCGCCAAAACAATTGCCTGGTGGTCTTTGTGGAAGAGCCGGTGAACGTCGAATATTTTCGCGGACGGAACCCGACGCAGCGCTATCAAGCGGCGCTCGTTTCGCTTTGCGAAGCCAACGGCGCACCGGTGGTGCGAGTGCAAAACGAATTCGCGGCGCACGCAGGCCCGCCGCTGTTCTTCGACTTCGCGCACCTGACGCCGGATGGGAACAAGCTCTTGGCCGAACGGATCGACGAACAAATATGGGAATTACGAGGTGGCGCGTTGCCGCAACCGACAACCGCCGTTGCGGCCTCCTCGCCGCCGGCGAAGTAGAAACCAGGGACAGAAACTAGGAAAAGGCGCCGATTCTTGTACGCGACGCCTCGAAACAAAAATGATTCACAGGACTGAGAAAAGCGTCCCCCTGCGAGTTTTTCGCGCGACGGCAAACGGAGGCCAGGCGACGCTGGCCGTTTCGGGGTCACGTTTTACATCGAGCATTTTTGGTTGCGATATCAAGAATGTCCGTTAGTCGTCTATTATCGGCCGCACGGCGCGATCGCGAACGATCCGGCGGAATGGCTGCGGCGCCGCAGTGCGCTGTTTCGCCGCAGCGGCGAATATTTTGGGTTGCCGTGCGCTTTTGCGCCGGTCGCGTGTTATGTGTTCCACAGCGAAGAGCAAGGCGAACGCTTCGGCCTGACTCTCGGGTTTGCGTTGCCGGCCGGCAAAATGATTTTTGCCTCGTACGCCGAGACGCCCGGCCATGAGATCACACATGATTCTCCATCGATTGTACGGCCGCAGGATCTTTCAGTCGCCGCTTGTCAGCTAGGGCCGGGCGACGCTTTTCAACGGGATGCCGCAATATCTGCTTCATGTCGACGCCCGTTCGGCCGTCCGCTCTGCGGGCCTCGCGCCTTCCGACTTCCTGCGGGACTAGTGTCACGACATCGGGTCGAGCTATCTGGTCGCCGCTTCGTTCAACAAGCACTTAAGCGACGCCTACGTCCTGGAGCGCATGAAAACCTTGTTAACGCAGGGCGACCGCCCGGAGGAAGAGGCTATCGCGGCGGGCTGCAGCCGGTCTTTTTCGGCCCTCGTTTCAGATTGGAAAGAAATGTTGGAAGGCTTGCCGAATGGATGATGATCGGCGGGATGTTGATCGTGCCAGATGTGGGGGCCCGTCAACTGCATAAGGTGCGTGTGATGCCGCCGGAACCGCTGCGGTGGAAGTTATGGGACTTATGGGACCTATGGGACGAGTGGAGATTGCCGACTTTCTTGGCGATTCAGAAATTCTGATGTTTCCCGCCGATTACGGGGTTTCGCCCCTTGATACGTCATCCCCGCGGCGGCGGGAACGAGATATGGCGCGCCGGAGCCGCGCAGTCGTGGGGGACAAACTTTTCTCCGTATCACCGAATAAGTCGGCAGCGTCATAAACGGGATTATACCCTGACTTGGGCGTATTCGCGCGCATTCGTGTGAATTCGCGTGCATTAGCGGTTAAATAAGTCGCGGGATCAAATCGTCGATGTTCTGATTTCGCGGGGGCGTGGCGAACGATTGCTCATTGTTCACCGTTCACTATTCACTGTGCTCGCCGCTTGTTCGGCGAGCCGTTGCGGCAGCAGCGTGCGCCGTTGCTGCGCGGCGTCGTTGGCGACGGCGCGTTCGAGCGCGCGGCGCGAGCCGCAGAGCACCGCCAGCCGCTTGCCGCGCGTCACGGCCGTGTACAGCAGGTTGCGCGCCAGCATGATGTAATGCTGCGTGTGCAACGCGACCACGACGCAGGGATATTCGCTGCCCTGCGATTTATGGATGCTCACCGCATACGCCGGCGCCAGGTCGTCCAGTTCGGCGCCCGACAATTTGATGCGCCGGCCGTCGAAGTCGACGGTCAGCGCGCGCGCCGCCGGCTCCGCCTCCAGCACGCGGCCCAGGTCGCCGTTGTAAATTTCGTAATCGTAGTTGTTGGCCGTCTGCATGACCTTGTCGCCGGCGCGAAAGAGCCGCTCGCCGACCATCAGTTCCACGCCGCGCGGATTGAGCCGCTCGCGCAGCGCCTCGTTCAGCCGCGTCACGCCGACCTCGCCGCGGTGCATCGGCGCCAGGACCATGATGTCCTGCCACGGGTCGAAATCGTAGGCGAGCGGCAGCCGGCGCGCGACGAGATCGACCACCAAGTCTCGCAGCCGCTCGGGGTCGTTTTCCTCGATGAAGAAGAAATCGCTGTCCTTGCCGCCGACCAGCTCCGGCATGCGGCCTTCGCGGATGCGGTGCGCGCCGACGATGATCCGGCTGTGCGCCGCCTGGCGGAAGATTTTGTCGAGCCGCTGCGTCGCGACCCACGGGCAGGCGATCAGGTCGGCCAGCACGTTGCCCGGCCCGACGCTCGGCAGTTGATCGGCGTCGCCGACAAGCACGAAATGCGCGCCGAGCGGGACGGCGTCCGCCAAGCGCATCGCCAGTTGAGCGTCGAGCATGCTCGCCTCGTCGCAGACGATCAGGTCGGCCTCCAGCGGGTTCTCGGCGTCGCGTTCGAACCGTTGCAGCCCGGGGTTGATTTCGAGCAGGCGGTGGACGGTCTTCGCCGGCCGGCCCGAGGCCTCGGCGAGCCGTTTCGCCGCGCGGCCGGTCGGGGCGCAGAGCGCGACGCGCCGCTCCATCTGCTCGGCGAGTTCGCAGATGGCCTGGACGATCGTCGTCTTGCCGGCGCCGGGGCCGCCGGTGACGACCAGCAACGGCCGGGCGATCGCGGCGACGACGGCGCGGCGCTGCTCGTCGGCCAGTTCGATCTGCAGGCGGTCTTCGACCCAGGCGATCGCCTTGTCCTCGCGGATCGCGCGGAACCGGCTCGTCGCGCGAGCGATCGCCGCCAACGATCGGGCGAGGCGCTTCTCCGCCGCGGCCAGCGCCGGCAGGGCGAGCGCCATTTCGCCGTCGAGCGCCTCGCGTTTGACGCGGCCCTCGGCGATCAGCGGCTCGACCTGCGGGTCGATCGTCTCCGGCGGGGCGTCGAGCAACCGCGCGGCCGTCGCGACGGCCCCGGCGGCGGTCACCACGGTGTTGCCGTCGTCGACCGCTTCCTGCACGGCCTGCAGCAGCCCGGCGCGCAGCCGCCGCGGATCGTCGCCGACAATGCCCGCGCTCGCCGCGACGCGGTCCGCCGTCAGGAAGCCGACGCCGCGCACCGTGCCGACCAGGCGATAGGGGTCGGCGCGCACTACGTCGTACGCGTTCTCGCCGAGCGCTTGCAGCAGCTTCGCGGCGAGGCCCCGCGGCGCGCCGGCTTTTTGCAGCATCATCCCCAGTTGGCGGACCTGGCGGACGCCGTTCCACGCCTCGCGGATCGCCGCCGCTTTTTTCCGGCCGATGCCCGGCACCTTCCGCAGGCGCTCCGGCTGCCGGTCGATCACGTCGAACGTTTTTGCCCCGAACTCGCGCACGATCGCCTCGGCCATCGACGACCCGATGCCCTTGATCAGGCCCGAGCCCAAGTACCGGGCGATCGCCTCGGCCCCGTCAGGCAGCAGCGGTTCGTAACTGGCGACGCGGAATTGCCGGCCGTGCCGCGCGTCCAGTTCCCAGCGCCCGGCCGCGCGGATCAGTTCGCCCGGCGCCAACTGCGGCAATTCGCCGACGATCGTCGCCTCGCGCCGCGGGCCGGTTTCGAGGACGGCCACGCAATAACCGGTGTCCGCGTTGGCGTACACGACCCTGACGACCTGTCCGGATATCTCATCCGCCATGCGTTTCGACTCGCTGTTTCGTTCTTGCTCGGGCCGCGCTGAAATTAGCCGGTCGCGGCGATGCCGCTCACGTTACACCAGAGGCGGCGCCGCCGCGAATTACGAATGCCGGAACCCGGAAGCAGTGGTCAGGGGTCGGCCATCCGTTTCCGGTCCCCAGTCCCCAATCCCGAATCCCGTTCAAACGACCACTGTCTCCCGGTGCCGCCCCCACAGCGCCACCAACTCGCCGACGATTTCGCCGAGCGTGGCGTAGACCTCGACCGCGGCGAGGATCGGCGGCATCAAGTTGGCGCCGTCGGCCGCGGCGCGGGCGAGCGCGGCGAGGGCGGCGCGGACCGCGGCGTCGTCGCGTTCGGCGCGCAGCTTCGTCAGCCGCGCGACCTGCTCCTTTTCCACAATGGGGTCGACGCGCAGCAGATTGTGCACCGGCTCGGCGGCTTGCTGGTGGCGATTGACGCCGACGATGATCCGCTCCTTGGCGTTGATCTCTTTTTCCCAATCGTACGCCTTGTCCTGAATCTCGCGCTGCACGTAACCGGTCAGGATCGCCTGCGGCATGCCGCCCAATTCATCGACCTTTCGAATGTAGGCCTCGGCGCCGCGCTCGATCTCGTCGGTCAGCGCCTCCACCGCGTACGAGCCGGCGAACGGGTCGATGAAATCAGCGACGCCCGTCTCTTCGGCGATGATCTGCTGCGTGCGCAGCGCCACGGTCGCCGCGTTCTCCGACGGCAACGCGAGCGCCTCGTCGTAGCTGTTCGTGTGCAGGCTCTGCGTGCCGCCGAACACCGCGGCCAGCGCCTGCAAGGCGACGCGCACGACGTTGTTGAGCGGCTGTTGCGCGGTGAGCATCGAGCCGGCGGTTTGCGTGTGGAAGCGCAGCATCATGCTCTTCGGATTCTTGGCGCCGCACCGCTCCTTCATCAGCCGCGCCCACAGCCGCCGCGCCGCGCGGAACTTGGCGACCTCCTCGAGGAAATTGTTGTGGCCGTTGAAGAAAAAGCTGAGTTGCCCGGCGACGTCGTCGACGCCGAGCCCGGCGCGCACTGCCGTTTCGACGTAGGCCAGGCCGTTGGCGAGCGTGAACGCGACCTCCTGCACGGCGCTGCAACCGGCCTCGCGGATATGATAACCGCTGACGCTGATCGCGTTCCAATTCGGCAACTCGCGCGCGCAGTAGGCGAAAATGTCGCCGACCAGGCGCAGCGAGGGGTCGGGCGGGAAAATGAACGTGCCGCGGGCGATGTATTCCTTGAGCACGTCGTTCTGGATGGTGCCGCGCAACTCGCGCAGCGGCACGCCCTGTCTCTTCGCGGCGGCGACGTACATCGCCAGCAGAATCGCGGCCGGCGCGTTGATCGTCATCGAGGCGCTGACCTGGCCGAGCGGCAGGCCGGCGAAGAGCGTTTCCATGTCGGCGAGCGAGTCGATGGCGACGCCGGTTTTGCCGACCTCGCCGCGCGCCACGGGGTCGTCGGAGTCGTAGCCCATCTGCGTCGGCAAATCGAACGCCACCGACAGCCCGGTCTGCCCTTTTTCAAGCAGATAGCGGAAGCGCCGGTTCGTGTCGGCCGCCGAGCCGAAGCCGGAATACTGCCGCATCGTCCAGTAGCGCGCGCGGTACATCGTCGGCTGCACGCCCCGGGTGAACGGATACTCGCCGGCGAAACCGTCGGCGTCCACGTAATCGCAGCGCGCGGCGTCGAGCGGCGTGTACAGCCGCTTGATCTCGATGCCGCTGGTCGTGCAAAAATTCGCGCGCCGCTCGGGCGAACGCTCAAGCGATTGGCCGACCGTGGTTTTTTCCCACCGTGCCAACTCGGCCGCGAGTTTTTCGTCGTCGGACATGGGGTCTCCTCGGCGAGGCGGTATTCGGGACTCGGGCCTCAGGACTCGGGACTCGGGATGCGAGCCCCGCAATCCGTCCGGTTAATCCCTCTCTCCTTCTCCCGCCTTCGGACTTCGTTTCTTCATTCTTGGTCGCCAACAGGCAACTACTGCCTGCTATTTTCGAAAGTTCCGTCTTCTGACTTCTGACTTCTGGCTACTGATTTCTCGATTCGTCATTCCCGCGGACGCGGGAAATCCACTTTGGGCGGCATTTGCAACCGCAAAGCAGCCCCTCTCCGCGTCGGGGCATAGACGTTAGGTTAAGGCCCGCAGATCCTCGAAAAGGGCATTTGCCTGTTTCCTTTTTCCGCGCCGACCTCTCCCCCGGCCACGCCCAGCGTCGCCGCGCCCCTTCCCGACACAGGGAGGGGCGGGTCGAACACGCGACCGCGTGATCGACTAGGGAGAGGTCCGCGCGAAAAACACGGCGTGGCAATTCGCCCCACGCCTATTCTAGCGCCTATGCGGATCGAGGGTGAGGGGCACTCCCTGCACGTCGACCAATTCATCGCGCAGCCTTCGGCCGCATGAAAAAATCTTGGCGCACCAACGAGAAACAAAGGGATAGCGGCACAGCGCAGCGCGGCATCCTGCTTAGCGCGGCGCGATCTTCAACGCCGGCGCGACAGCGGGGCGAACCTTCACCGTCGCGGGACGGTCGGCGACCCCGGTCTGCGCGAAGTTGAGAAAGAGGGTCAGGTAGTTGAACGAATCGCCCATGGCCCCGATCTCCTGCAACTGCAACTGATAGCCGTCGAAGGTCGGCAGCGGAATCGTGGGCATGGCGTTGGACAGCAGCGGAATCAGGTAGGTGTTGATCAGCGTATTGAGCAGCGTTTGAATCAAGGCCGCCGGCAGTACGTTGAAATCCGTGCCCTTCACGTCGAACGTGACTTGGGAGGATCCCAGCGAGATCTGCAAATCGTTGTTGGCGGTCACCGTCACGGACAACCCCAGGTCGATGTCGATAAACGCCGACAACATCGCCACCCAGCGGCCCTGCTCCTGAATGAACCAATCGAGCCGGAACGGGTTGGAGACCAGCGCCAGGTCCGTGCCGCTCGTCCCGACGACGAAATGGGGAATGTCCACCGGGTACAGATCGATCAGGTTGTCCGCCGTTTTCTGCCCGCCGCCGATCTGGAAACCGGCCGCAAGATCGGCGCGGCCGTCGAGCGCCGCTGTTTGATCGAAGCTGAACGGGAACATCAGGCACAGCGCGCCCTTGGCGACCAGGCTGTACAGGAGTTGATTGAGGATATTGTCCGACACGGCCAAGGCGAGATCGTACGGGTCGCCGCCCGGCGTGAGCTGTTCGAAGACCGGCAAGTCGCCGGCGGTGTACGGACTGCCCGGATTCGGCCCCGCATCGATGCACGCGTCGATCGTCGTCCCGGCGACATACAACTGGCCGTCGGCGGCGATCTGCAGGCCCAACGGGTCTGTGGTCAATGCGGGTACGAACGAATAATCGATCGTGTAACTGCCGAAGGCCTTGGAGCCTTGCAGCACGATGCCCGCCAGCTCCTGACTCAGCGCCTGATTTATCAATTCCGGGGCCATGTCGTCAATGATTCCCGGCAAGAGATCCAGGATCAACTCCTGGATCAGCGGCCCGAGGTCCGTGTCCGGCAAACCGTTGAACGAGAACGTGATGTCCGACGTATTGAGCGCGACTTGCTGCACGGTGATCTGGAAGCCGGCGCTCGTCGAATACGCGACCGTGATCGAGGCGGCCAGTTCCAACGGGTCGGCGTTGATCGTCGCCGTCGCCACGAAGGGCGTGGTGCAGCCGATGCCCCAGTTGCCGTCGATCGTGAGGGTGATGAGTGATTGGCCGGCCGCCGGGGAGATGGCGATGTCCACGTACAACGCGTTGGCGACCGGGTTGAGGCCGAGCACCGGCTCCGTCGAAATCGTGACTACGCGTTGGTCGAGCGAGTAACTGGTGATGCTCCCCGAGCCGTCGAAAATCACTTCGCAACTTTGCAGGTTGAACAGCGGATTGTATTTTGCGATGAGGGGGGCGATGTTGTAATTTTCCAGCACCGTCGTCGCCACGTCGCCGATGAACGCCAGGCCTTGGCCGGTGACGTAGCCCGCCGCTGCCTGCGGCACCGTGCCTTGCAACGGAATCACGTCGTCGTCCGCGACCGCGTTCCACGCCGCTGCCGCTGTCAACATCGTCGCCAACATCGCCGTCAGGAAAATGCGCATGGGTTGACCCTCCGTTTCGGTGGTGACCCCCAGCGTTCTTATCTTACTCCCTTCGCCGAATCACGGTCAAACCGACGAAGCCTGGCGACGCGGCCGACGGTTCCCGACCGCGAACCGCCCGTTTGACAACGGTTTTCCGCAAATCGATAATGACTTGCACAGCGAAATTGGCGCGACCAGCGACGCTAGCCATCCTCCGCGAATCGCGCGCTGGAGTCCCCAACTGACCGATTTCTCCCACGTCCAACAAGCGCGTCGCGAAAAAATCCTGTGGTGCATATTGGGCGGGCTCTGGCTCGTGGTTTTCGCGTACCGATTCTTCGGGCTCACCGAGCACTGGCAAAACATCGAGCAGATGTACGACGGCCTGCTGGCGCGCGGGCTCGTCGACGGCCTGCTGTTTTCGCCCTGGTACTATCAATACCATCCGCAAGAGCATGGACCGCTGATTTTCGGCATCATCCTGTGGCCGTTTTTCTATTTCGGCGGCTCGCGGCTGCTGTGGCTCAAGCTGCTCGGGGCCTGCTTCGCCGCGGCCGGCGTCGGTTTCTGGACGGCGGCCGTGCGCCGCGCCTGGGGCCTCTGGCCCGCCGTGTTGTTTTTCCTGTTTTGCCTCGCGCCCCCGCCGTTTTTGGAAAGTCACTTTCACTTGGTCTATGCGAACCACATGGAGAGCATGGCGTTGATGGGCGTCCTGGTCTGGGCCTTCGCGCGCTCGGCCCATCAGCCGCCGAGTTTCCGCCAGATTGCCGCCCTCGGGCTGTTCGCCGGCTTCGCCACCTTCTTCTGCTGGCAAAATCTGCTGATGACCGGCGCGGTCGCCGTCGCCGCGCTCTGGCGGTGGCGCGGCAAAGTGGCGCCGCGGCTGCTCCAGGCCGGCGCGCCGGCGTTTCTGCTGGGGCTCGCGCCGCATTGGCTGGCGCCGGGGCACGTTTCGCCGTTGACGCAGGGCGGCCTCGAGAAATTCCAGCCGTTCGACTGCTGGGGCAAGCTGTTCGGCGTGGTCATGCGCGATTTGGCGCGCTACGAGGAGCCGGCCGTGTCCATCGCGTGGGCGGCTTTCGCCGGCGTGTGTCTGGTCTGGACGATCGCCAAGGAGGCGCCGTTCTTCGCGCGGCGCGGCGCCGAACGAAAAAAGCCCGACTGGCTCGGCCGGCTGTTGTTCCTTTATGTGCTGTTTTTCATCGCGGTCCTGCCGCTGAACGAATACGTCCGCTTCAACAACAATACGGTGCATGATCGCTATCTCGTGCCGGCGGTCGTCGCGGCGCTCGCCTGCATCGCGGGCCTCGCGGCCCGGATGCCCGGAATCTGGAAACTACTGCCGCTGGCGCCGTTCTTGTTCTTCGGCTTCGCGAACATCGCAAGTCGCTTCCCGCCGCCGGCGGGCTATTTCCAATATGGCTGGAAATATCATTGGCTCGCCCGCGGCGACAACTATCGCTGGCTCGTCCGTTCCGCGCTGCCCCGCAGTTGGAACGGCGATCTCACGCAGGCGCCCGCGTCGATCGACCGGCTGCCGCCGCCGTGGCGCAACGAAGGCGCGGTGGCGCTCGGCTACGTAGCCGGCCCGCAGGCGATCGTCGACAAGCTGACCAAGAACCCGACCTGGATGGAGGAGCGGCAGACGAGCGTCGCACGCGGCGCGGGCGAGGCCAGCGGCTGCGGCTACCGCGACCCGACGGCCGGCTCCGCGGAAAAAACCGCGCGCCAATGCGAGAAATGGCTGGATAAGCTGAACCAGCTGGACCCGCGGCTGGCCGTCAATTTTCTCGACGGCGCCGGTTTCGGCCTGATGGAGCCGTTTCAGGTGCAATATCTTTACGACGTCGAGACGACCTTCGACCGGCGCGAGACCGAGCGGCGGGAAACCGCGCTGGTCCGCGACGCCCGGACGGCGGCGCTGGCGAATCCGGCCGTCGCCGCGTTGCCGGACACGTACGGCTATTTCCTGCGCCGCCGCTGGGAATCGCTGACTCCGCCGCGTTTTCGGCCCGCGGCGAGCGATTGGGAGGCCGCCAATTCCGGTCCGCCGACCGCCCTCGAACCGGCCTATTGGGAGACCGTGCGCCAGTCGGCGACGCATATCGAAGGCGTGCGGCGCGACCGCCGTCAATGGCGCGCCGAAGCCGAAACGTATTTCGTCGAGCGCGCCGCCGGCCGCCTGCCCGATGCGTACTCCTACTTCCTCCAGCGCCGGCTCGAGATGCTGGCGCCGCCGCGCAATCCGTGGGAGACGGCGAATTTCGACGCGGTGGCGCCGAGCGATTTCGCGTTGCTGGAGACGGCGCAGCGCATGGTCTTCGGCCGCAGCGACGACGAAGAAGAGATCCGCCGCTGGCGCAAATCGCCGCTGGCGCTCGTGTTGCAGCGCGCCGCCGGGCAGGAGCCGGGCGCGTATTACTTTTTCCTGCGCGGCATCGGCCGCTGGATCGGCGTCAATCAGCAATTTCACAAATTACGCACGCAAATGCTGCCGTTTTTCGGGGTGTTGTTCGGCCTCGAGCCGACCGGCGAAGCGCAGGACGCGCTGAATCAGGGCTATGCCGAGGGCGAGTTCGAATACTACCTCGGCAATTTTCACGGCTATCCGCTGCACCCGCCGCTGTTCGATTATCTGCAAACGCAGAACGAACTCGAACGGCGGTATCTCTCGCCGGGCGCCGCGGCCATGGCGCCGGAATTCACGATTCGCGACGAGCGGCGGTGACCGCACCGCCGAATGCGCGTTCCTTTTTAATGATAGATCCTATCCATAATATGCACCGGCGCCCGGCCGGTGAAAAACTGCCGCACGAAGGCGAGGCGATGAGTCCGGACGGTCGCCATGTTCAATCCTACTGCGGCCGGAATTGCGCGAATTGCGCGAGCGGCCAGGCCTCACCCGCTTTCACCGGCGCGGCCCAGCCGGCGCGCGTCGAGTTCGCCCGGCGCTGCCTAGCCTGCAACGCAGCGCCACCAGGCGCTCATCGACGCACGTTTTGCGGCTTTTCATAGCCTTTATTTAATTGAACAAAGGCGCGGTTGGGGAGGTTGGACCAACCGCGCCTTTGTTCGTGAAGGCGGATGAACGCGCGCTACGCTATCGCATGCCGCCAAGAATCTCCGCGCACCGCGCCGCCTTTCTTGGGCTTCGCTCTGATCGCTCTGTTGGAACGACACGCCTGTCCGGAGGCCGGTTAACCGTCCGCCGCAGATTTTTTCGAGTCCTGCCGCAGCGGCTGGTTTGCGCCGGCCCGCGTCCGGCGAGGCCGAGCGTCGTTTTTTCTTGACGCCGGGCCGCGAAACCGGTACGCTTCACGTAGTAAGTGGGGGCGCTGAAGAGCGCCCCCTTTTGCTTTTTACGAATCGGAGTTATATTAGTTAAGCTTCGCTCTGTGTCTGGGCGGGGCCTATATGACTCGATTTGACCACGGGGATGCGGTGCAAAGGATTTGTGTGCAGGCGCCGGCAACAACTCGCCGGCGGTGGTGTATTTCGTTTTTACCGACCAACCAACCAAACGAGGGAGACGAAAAATGAAACTCAGGTGGAACTTTCTATTGCTCATTTTGCTGGTGACGCTCGGCGCGACCTTGTTGATCGCCTGCGGCAGCAGCAAATCCAGCTCCTCGTCGACGCCCGCGGTCGACGACGACGACAACGACAACGATGACGCAACCCCCGACGACGACGACAACGACGACGACAACGACGATGCAACCCCCGACGACGACGACGACAACGACGACGACAGCAGCCCGCAGACCGTTTACCCGCAGGTCACCTGCACGTTGCCCGACCCGGGCAGCATCGCCCCGAACACGGTGGGCGGCGGTGCGATCACCACGACGGTGACCGCGTACGTGTTCGACAACTTTACCTGCGCTCCGATCACTTCGGCGACCGTCAACGGCCAAGCGGTCGATTCGACCGGCAAAGTCGTTCTCGACATGACCACACCGGCCCCGGTGACGGCGATGGCGGCCGGCTATTGGACGTGGTCGTACACGGCCAATGCGAACACGATGTATTTCCGTCTGCAAACCAGTTCGTCGACCGCGTGGGCCGTTTCTTCGGCCGGCAACTTCCAGAGCGGCGGCACGGATCTGGCGCTCAGCAATCCGAACACGACCAGCATCGGCACCGTGCTGACTTCCCCGATTTACCTCGGCGCGACGATTCCGGGCATCAGCCGCAAGACCGTGCTGGAGACGGATTTCGACAACATCTTCGCGGCGAGCGCGAACGACTGGGATCTGACGTACGGCTATAACGTGAAATCGAGCAAGACCGGCACGATCGCCTTGCCGGCCAACATTTACTTCCCGCCGATCAACGTCGACATCAGCATCCTCGGCTACGGCGGCTCCGCGAGCGGCGGCAACCCCTCCTACATGATTCCCGTCAATCCGGCGCCCGCCACCACCACGCAGCCGGTGGAAGGCTTCGTGTTGAGCGCGACCGTCGGCAACGCGATCAGTCTGTCCAGCCTGATCGCCCTGATTCCGGCGATCATCGCCAACCCCAGCGACATCATTGCGGATCTGCTGCCTCTGGTTCCGGACGTCATCAACAAAGCGCTGGCGTTTGAATATGCAGGTGTCAATCCGACGTGGGACGGGACCAGCGCCCCGAACCTCGACACGGTCGACATCCCGGCGGCGAAGGAAACGGTCGACGTGACCGTGGCCAACGCCGAGGGCGGCTACAATTATCTGACCGTGCTCGCGGGCGAAGTGCCAAACGTCGCGTTCTGGCCGATCGGCTTGCAACTCGCGGATTCCACTGGCGCGGCGACCATCGCGGCGGCGCCCCTGACCGACGCTGACTACATGTTGGCCGTGGCCAAGACCAACTTGCTGACCATCCTGGGCGGCGCGACGCAACCGCTGGTCGTCGAATTGGCGACGAAATTCGCCGGCAATCTGAACGACTTGGCCACCGTGTCGGTGGACAACAACGCCGATTTCGTGACGGAATTCGATCCCAACAACACCGCCTACACCAATGGCACCGTGTCCTGGGCGCTCGGCTCCGACACGACCCTGGCGCCGGACCTTTTCGTCGTCATCGTCAAGCCGACGACCGGCAGCGTCGGCATCGCCTTGGTGCCGAACACCGTGTTGACCTTCGACGCGGCGACCATCTTCGGCTATACGCCGGCCACGACCGACACCGTCATCCTGGCGTCGGTGAAGTTCCCCACCGGGCCCACCGCGAACGCGTACGACCCGACCACGATCCTGGCCTACGACCTGGCCGGCATCAACGTGTGGACGAACTACAACATCGCCGGACTGCTCTAAACCGCACCCCGGCTGCCTCTGTGTGAACACCGCCCGGCTCCCGCGAGGGAGCCGGGCTCTTTTTTGACTGCCTCTGGCGTCCCGTGGAGCGTGGGTTTATCATTTATCGCGGTCGAATTGCGGCAAAGGAGGGGTGACGAATGCGGGCGAAAACAACGTGCGTGATTCTGCTGGTCCTGCTGCTGGCGCCCATCAGTCGCGCCGCGGCGTTCGAAACGATAACCTGGCGCGGACACGCGGTCGCCGCCGGACAAGCCATGATCACCTTGTCGTCTGCGGCGCAACCGGCGCAAACGTTGTCGCGGCTGGCGGCGCACGGTTTCACCGCGAAGCGCATTGCGGGGCGCGACGGCATTGCGCGCACGCCGGACGAATGGCTAGCGCGGGGCGAATCGCCGGCCGCCGATCGTTTCATGCTGGTCGAATTCCCGGCCGCGCGGGTGCTGGACGACGCGTTGGCCCAGCTCGCCGCACTCGACGAAGTGACGGCTGTAGTTCCCAATCAGGTGCTGTCGCCATTTTTCGTGCCGAATGATCCGCTTTATGCCCTGTACCAACAGAACCTGCGTCAAATCTACCTGGAGAGCGTCTGGGACCGCACGTTCGGCGACGGGGTGACCGTCGCGGTGGTCGACACGGGTTATGCCTCAGCGGGCTTGGACGACGGCGCGCTTCACCTTCTTCCCGGTTACAATTTCCCGGACAACGACACGGACGTCGCCGACACGGACGGCCATGGCACGTTTGTCGCCAACGTCATCGCCGAGGCCACTAACAACGGCATCGACACGGCCGGCGCGGCCCCAAACGTTTCGATTTTGCCGTGCAAGGTGTTCGCAACCGGCGGTTCCGGCGCTTTGGAAAGCGACGTCACGCTGGCCGTCGATTGGGCCGTAAAGCAGGGCGCGCAGGTCATCAACATGAGCCTGGGCGGCTCCGGCTACGACACGGTGGCCGCCGCGGCGATGCACGACGCCGCCGCGGCGAATGTCGTGTTGGTGGCGGCGACCGGCAACGACGGCGTCGACGAGGTCAGTTATCCAGCGGCGTATCCCGACGTGATGGCCGTCGGCAGTTGCGGCATTCACGACACGGGCGTCTTGCCGACGCGCAGTTCGTTCTCCAACTACGGCCAAGGACTCGCTGTCGTCGCGCCCGGCGAAAATATTTACGGCGAGTCCAACTTCGCCAACGCCAACGGGGACAATGTCATCAGCGTTTACATCGTCGAGGGCACAAGCGTGTCTTCGCCCCACGTCGCCGCGGCCGCCGCGCTCATGATTGCGCAGGCGAAGGGCAACTATTCGCAGGCCAACATTCAGACGGCCCTGGAGCAGACCGCCAGTCGGCCGGCCAACACGCAGTGGAACGAGGAAATCGGTTGGGGCGAAATCAACGTCGAGGCCGCGATGAATGCCCTGGTGGGCCCGCCGCCGTCGCTGCCGTCTACCGGATCCGGTGGGTCCGGCGGGCCACCATGCGGGATCGGCCCGAATGCCAGTCCGTTGGACGCCGCGGTCATCCTGACGCCGTTGGCGTGGCTGCTGGCGCGGCGCCGGCTCGCGACGCGACGTCAAGCATAGATAGACGAGACGCGACGGGCCCTCGCGGCGCCCGTCTTGTGATCAGTGTGTAGAAATTCTGAGGCCCTTTTTCGAGGAAAAACATGCCGGGCAAGATTTTTCGATCGTTTGTTCTATTCATATTGATTGTGCTGCCGGCGTCGGCGGCGCGTGCGGCGGCGCTGGACACGACCCTGTGGCAGGGCCGCTCCGTCGTGGCGGGCCGGGTTTTGATCACGCTGGCGCCCGACGCCGCGCCGGCGCGGCTCGTGAGCCAGTTGGCGGCGCACGGCTTCACGGCCTCGCTCGTGGCCGGGCGCGACGGCGTCTCGCAGGCGGCGGACGAATGGGCGGCGCATGTCACGCGCGCCGGCGCCGAGCGATTTGTGCTCGTCAAATTTGCGCCGGACCGTCCGTTGGATGACGCTCTGGCGGCGTTGACGGCGCTGGACGGCGTGGACGGCGCGTTCCCCGACCAGATGCTGCACGAGTTCTGGGTTCCCAACGATCCGATGTATGGGGACGACCAGCAGAACCTGCGCCAAATCGACCTCGAATTGGCCTGGGACCGCTCATTCGGCGCCGGGGTGATCGTCGCCGTCGTCGACACCGGCTATGTTACTTCGGGCCTGTTGGACGGCGTCGTGCATTTGCTGCCCGGCTACGATTTCCCGGATGAAACGACAAACGTCTACGACGAAGAAGGTCATGGCACGCTCGTCTCCAACACCATCGCGGGCGCGACCAACAACGGCATCGGCACGGCCGCGGTGGCGGGCGAAGCCGAGATCCTTCCATGCAAAGTTTTCGCCAACGGCTCGGATGGCGCGGCCGAAAGCGACATCCTGCGGGCGATCGATTGGGCGGTGACGCAGGGCGCCCGGGTGGTCAATATGAGCCTGGGCGGCGGCGGCTACGACGACGTTTCCAATACGACGATGCACGACGCGGTGGAGGCGAATGTGGTGCTGGTCGCCGCCTCGGGCAACGACGGCACGGACCAGGTGAGCTACCCCGCCGCCTATCCCGACGTGATCGCGGTCGGCAGTTGCGGCATCCACGCGCTTGGCGACCTGCCCGTGCGCAGCAGTTTCTCGAACTACGGCCCGCAGCTTTCCGTCGTGGCGCCCGGCGAAAACATCATCGGCGAAACGGATTTCGGCGGCAAAATCGGCTACTATGCCGCCTCCGGCACGAGCTTGTCCTCGCCGCACGTCGCGGGCACGGCGGCGTTGCTGATTGCGCTGGTCGACGGCAAATACACGGTCGCCGGCATCCGCCAGGCGATCGAACAATCGGCCAACCGGCCGCCGGGGTCGGGCAAGAGCAACGAACTGGGTTGGGGCGAAGTCGACGCCGACGCCGCGATGACCGCGCTCGCGGGGGCGGTGGTGGAGCCGCCGCCGACGTGCAGCATCCTGGCGAATCCGACGGGCGGCGCGGCGCCGTTGCGCGTCGAGTTCACGGCGGGGGCCACCGATTCCGCCGGCCAGGTGACAACGTATATCTGGTCGTTTTCGACGGGCGAGACGTTCAACGTGCCGTCGTTCACGTACACGTTCGACCAGCCGGGGCAGTACACGGTGCTGCTCTCGGTGACCGACAGCAACGGCAACGGCGCCTCCGATCAAACGACGATTACGGTCGGGCCGGGGTCATCATCCGGCGGCAAGGCGCGGAGCGCGGCGGGCTGCGGCGCGGCGCCGGCGGCCGGGCCGCTGGAGGCGCTGATCACTCTGGCGCCGCTGGCGGGGCTGTGGCTGGCGCGGCGCCGGCGTTCTTGGCAATGAAGAGCGGCGATTTGCGCACGCCCAGCCGGTGCAGCCAGAACTGCCAGATGACGTACAGGTTTTCGAGGCCGTAACGCGCCGATCGCCGAAAATTGATGCTCGAGGCCTCGGCCATGTACCGCACGGGCACGGGAATTTCCGCGATTTTGAAGCCGAAGTGAATCGCCTGCGCCAGGAACTGGGCGTCGAAGGCGAAATCGTCGGTGTTGTTCTCCCATGGAATTGTGTCCAGCACCCGCCGACTGTAGGCCCGGTAACCGGTGTGATATTCGGATAAGTTCTGGCCGAGCAACAGGTTCTCGACGATCGTCAGAAAACGGTTCGAGAGGTATTTCCAAATGGGCATGCCGCCGGCGAGCGCCTCGCGCCGGGTGCGGATGCGCGTGCCGAGCATGATGTCGAAATAGCCGTCGACGATGAAACTGGTCAGGTGGCTGGCAAGCCGGCTGTCGTATTGGTAATCCGGGTGGATCATGATTACCACGTCCGCCCCGTGCGCCAGCGCGAGCGTGTAGCAGGTTTTTTGGTTGCCGCCGTAGCCGGTGTTCCGCTCGTGACGCACGACGGCCAGCCCCAGCTTCCGGCCGATCTCCACCGTGTCGTCGGTGCTGCAATCGTCGACGATGATGATTTCGTCGGCGACGCCCTCCGGGATGTCGCGGACCGTGCGCTCCAACGTGCTCGCGGCGTTGTAGGCGGGCATGACGACGATGACTTTCTGGTTGCGCATGAAACGAGTTTACTGGGGCGGAATGAACAGCGCAAACGCTCTTTTTGTCTGCCCGTGAAAGGCCTTAGCCCCACATTGCGCGGGGGCAGTGTTCGTGAATTTTCTCATCACAGGTGACCAATCGGTTACCATCCACCAACGCGCTGGCGACAATTAGTCGATCGAATGGATCCCGTGTCCAGCTTTGTTTCAACGCTTCCATGACAACGTCGGCGAACGGGGCGCCTGAGAGACGAACGCCAGACGTTTCGACGAGTTCCGCGTAGACCCGGTCGGCTGGCCGATCCGCTCGGCCGATCTCGAAAAGCAACTGCATTTCGAGTATGACCGCTGGCGAAATTACCAGCTGCGCCTGCTCAAGCAGCTGTCGAACCGGCGCCAAACGACGTTCATCGCCCCCGAAAAGCCAAACCGCGACATGCGTGTCGAGATGAATCACGGTTTCCATTCGTTCGACCAGTCCATGTGGACGATTTCGTCCGGATCGCACTTTAGATACTCGGGGTGCTTGGGCAAGCGGCTCAAATCTCGCGGCGCCGAAGCCGAGATCACTCTGATGACTTTCCCATGCCGCACTATTTCGACGACCTCGCCGTGGTCGGCGACCCGATCAAGTATCCGATAAAGATTTGCCCGAAATTCTGTCGCGGATATGGTCATCATCGCCTCCGTACGTACGGATTTTGCGTACGTACATGAAGAATGATGGCGATGGTGGCGTTTGTCAACTGCCAGATTGCGCGATTCCCGCGATCGAGCACTTAATTCAACACCTCCAAAATCCTCACCTGATACGCGTCGTAGCTGACGTTGACTCGGCCCTGCGCGTCCTGCACGAACACATCGCCCGTCGTGTAATCGACGATGCACAAATCGGAGCCGAGCGCCGAGAAATCGAGGTTGACCGCGAGCGTGCGTTCGCTCGAGGAAATCGTCAGCGCCCAGGTCGCCGTCGCTTCCCGTTTGACCAGGTAGTCGAACATCGTCGGGAAGTCGGTTTGCGGCGCGAGATCGAGCGTAAAGTCGTCGGCGAGCAGCACGCCCATCAGCGCATTCATTTCGGCCACGTCGGTCAGGAACGCCGACCAAATGTCGGGCTGCTCGTGGATCGTGCACGTGCCGTCGTACGAGTACGGAATCAGGCCCTTGGCCCCCTGAATGATGAATTGCCACGCCATGTTCCGCACTTCCACGGCGTTGGGATGGTAATCCGAGGAATCGTTGCCCCAGACGCAATTCCAACTGAACGCCTGCATGACGCCGCCGACCGGCTTCTTGCCCTGCGTCGCCGCTTCGGCCTCGACCATGACTTCCTTGACGTAGCTGAGCGGAATCCAGTTCGACGGGTACGCGTCGACCATGAACGCCGCGCAGTCGTTGACGTATTGATCGAGGTTGCTGACCGGCGCGTCGGTCAAGGTGTCCAGGTGCGTCGCGTCGATGGTCGACAACACCGAATGCACACCCGCCGCGAGCGTTTTGCTGACGCCCGTCAGGCTCGGCTCGTCGAACGTGTACCAGCCGAACAGACTGCCGATGGCGTCGCGCGGGCCAAAATCCGCCGCGAGCCGGGCCGGCGTCATCGTCAGCAAATCGCCGATGTTCGAAAGCGGCGTCAAAATCAGGAAGACGCCCGCCGTTTGGGCCGCCGTCAGCAGATCGAGCTGAGTCTGCAAGTCCGTCCCGTCGCAGCAGCCGCCGCCGCCCAGGCCGATGTTGAAGCCCTCGCTTTTGTATTGCGCCAGCCCCGCCGCATCCGTCGGCATGTCGTAGAACCCCAGCGGGAAGAAACGCCGGCCGTCGATCGTGTAGAAATTCTGGTCGTCGAATGCGATCGTCGACGGGCTCGTGATATTCGCCGCCGGCCACGCCGGAGGCGTGACCGCCTTGCATTGCCGCGGGATCGGATTGCCGGTGGAAACCGCGCGACTGCGATTGTCGCCCGGGTCGGCGGTCGCCACGGCGGCGGCGCCGCGATCGGCGGCGGGATTGCCGGCCGGCTTGGCCGCCTGGCTGCACGCGACGAATGCGCCGGCCGCCAGCAAGGTGAGAATCGCAATCAGCCGCGTGTTCATTGGGCGCCCTCCGCCGTCGTGTCGTCGTCCGCCGTCAAGTCGTACAGGACCTGCGCCACATCCTCGACAAGCGACCGGGCGCCGTCGGCCGGCGGATTGTAAAAGAACGGCCCGATCGGAATGTAGAGGGGCAGGAACGTGGTCCATTCCGGGTAGATGAAGCGGCGAATCGGGTTGTCCAGAGGGTCCAGATCCTGGAGCGGGAAGAAATAGGGCTTCAGCCCTGGCTGGCCGGCCGGCCCGCTGTAGAGAAACGCCGTGCCGAAATCGTGCGCCATCTTCAACAGATCTTCCACGCCGATCTCCATCTCGCCGGTCAGGTCGCCGAGGTAGGGCACGTGGTATGGCTCGCCCGGATCCCACCGGCCGTTGCCGTTCAGGTCGACGTAGCCGAACACGAGGCCCTCTTGCGGGCCGACGACCGTGCGGATGGCTTCAAACGCGGCGTTCGCGTCGACCCCGGCCAGGCCGATTTCGGTGGCGGCTTGCGTGAGTTGCTGTTGCCCGCCGGGCAGGAACGTCAGGAAATTGGGATAATTCGGGTCGGCGAAGATCTTCAGCAAGAGGCCGCAGTAGTAGTTGATCAATTGCGTCGTGTCCGCGCCGGACGGCGGCGAGCTGTTGGCGATAATCGAAAAATCGAACGACAGATCGTAGGACAGCGCCAGGCGTTCGAAGCCGTCGAGCGCCATGATGAAAGCGTTCTCGGCTTGCACCGCCTCGATGTCCCAGACGCCGCCCATGTCGAGCACGACCTGGCCGCTGTCGACGTACATCGGCAACGGCTCGACGTAAAACTCCTCGTCCGCGTGGTTGGCTTCCAGGTCCGCCGCGTACTTGAACACCTCGGCGTTGATCGGCAGGAACTCATCGCGCAGCACGGCTTGAATCGTCGAGCCGACGCCCTTCTTGTGGCCGTTCGGGTTCGGGTTGTACGACGAAAGGTACTGGATCCAGCGGCCGATCCACGTCCAATACCATTGGACGTCGGCGATCACCATGCCGATTTCGCCGTCGGGCTGGCCCGGGCAAACGCCGAGCGCCGCCAGGAACTGATCGGCGGCGCCGTTCGGGTCGTCGGCCGAAAGGCGCGCTTTGCCGGCGACGATCAAGGGATCGAACGTGTTCCAGTCGCAGGCGGTGTCGTCGTCGGCCGGCGAGACGTCGTCGTCGGGCGAGACGTCGTCGTCCGGCGACGCGTCGTCGTCCGGCGTGGCGTCATTGTCGTCGTCCGCCAGCACATTGCGGCTGTGGCTCGAACTGGAGCCGCCGCAACCGTAGCCGGCGACAAGCAGCGCCGGCAACAAGATCGCCAACAGCCAAAGCAGGGGGCCGCGCGTGGTCATCGGTCACCTCCCGCAGCCGGCGGCGGCCGGCGAACCGGCCGGCGTCTTGACGCTCACGCCGTTGGGATTGTCTTGGGTGTCGTCATCGGGCGGACCGCCCGCGCCGTCGCCCGGCGGCGACGCGTCGTCATCGGCGGCGAGCGGCGTGGCGGTGACGACGGCGCTGTCCGCCGAACGGTTGGCGTTTTGATCGAAGGCCACGACCCACAGGCTGTATTCGCGCCCGGGCGTCAGGCCGTCGACGACCGCGGCGGTCGCGTTGGCGCCGACCGTGCCGCCGAAGAAATCGTCGCCCTGGTAAACCGCGTAGTGAATGTCGTAGCCGGCGAGATCGGGCGCGGTCGGCTTGGTCCAGGAAAGCGAAATCGCTTTCACGAGGCCGGTGGCGGCGACGTTGCTGGGCGGGTTCGGCGGGGTCTCGTCGAGCGTGCCGAGAATTTTCTCCGCGGCTTTCTGCCGCCAGTCCAGCAGCGTCTGGAAATCGTGCTCCCACTGGAACGACTTGGACGCGACCGTCATCAGCATATTCGTGACCCAGTCGCCGTAGCCCATTTGGTCGAGGATGTGGAAATACTCATAGTCTTCCATCGACTCGCGGATGTACTTCATGCGCAGTGACGCGACCGGGATATCCGTGTTCGCCGCGCCGCCGACCCGATCGAGCGTGCCGGGGTAGATCAATTGGCCGTCGCCCTGGGCGTACGGCGGCGACCATTCGGACGCCCACGGGTCGTTGGTTCCGCCCATCAGGTAGATCGTCGACCAATAAAGCGTGCCCGTGAATTGGTAACGGCGAGTCAGCCACAACCAGATGCGCTGGTACGCCGCCACGCCGTCGACGAAATGATTGGCGTAGTCGAAGAACGCAGTGGCGCTGACGCAGTTATACCACCACACCGTTTGGCCGGCCGCCTGCAATATCGGATATTGGTCGGGAAACGGCGGGTACGGCATCGAATCGCTGAACCGCGGCTCGTCCGGATCCCAGATGTCGATGTTGCCGGCCAATTCCACGTGGTATTCTTTGGTCACCATCGTCCGCAGGCCGGGGTCGGCGGCGTGCACGCTCGCCGCGATGGCCGCCACCTGCGCCCATTCCGACTGCGGCGGCTCATCGGGCAGATAGTAATAAAGCTGATCCAGCCAGCCGTTCGCGCGGAAATGGGCGGCCCAACCGCGCCAATACTCGCGCTGCCACACGTTCGGATCGACATCGCTCGGGCAGCCGCTCGGCGCGCCCGGCAGCGTCAACCCCGTGAATTTGAAGCCCGGCGTGTAAAACGTGCCGTTGAAGTAGGGGCCGTTCGCGGCGTCGAACGCGGTCCAATCCCAATCGAACGAGTTGATGCCGTAATCCCAGGTGCAGACCGGGTCGGCGTTGCTCCAGTTCTGCAAGCTCATGCGATGCCGCGCAAATTCGAGGTAATAACGGGCCATCAACGCGCCGCAGTCACCCGTGTAGCCGCGCGCCTGGTGCCAGCCGCAGATGTTGCCAAAGCCGTAGTTGCTGGCGATCGAAATGCTGTTGGGCAACGCAAAATTCCAGACCGTCAACGTCACCGTGCCGGTCCACGTCGGGCGGTCGTCGGCGGTGACCGTGACCGTCGCCTGGTAATCGCCGGGCGTCTGGCCGGCGGGCACGTAGACGTCGGCGAAGACGGCCTGGGTGTAGTTGGGCTTCAGGTCGAACGGCGCGCCGATGCGTTTCTCGTTGAAAAAGTGGTCGACGAACGGCACCAGGCCGTCCGGCCAGTCGCCGACCTTGCTCAGATCCGGCGGGGTGTGGCTGATCGTGTCCGCGGTCACCGGCACGTACCAGACGCGGTACAGTTCCGGCGCGGCGATCGGGTCGCCGGGGCCCGTGAACTCCGTGACCGCGACATCGACGTTTTGCACGGCGTCGGGGTCGCGCAACAGCACCTGGAACGGCTCCCACTCGTTCTTCGCCGCGTACAAGTGATAGGTCGAGTTGACGGTGAAGGAAAACTCCGGCCGCTGCTTGTCCGTACCGTGCGTCAGGCCCACGAGATATTCCGCGTGGGCGGCGACGGCGGCCAGCAAAACGGCGAACGTCAGGAGCGGCGCGAGAAAACTACGACGATTCATGGCGACCCCCGAAATTGGCGGGTGTTTTCGACGACATCATCCTATTCCAAGCCCGCGCCGCGGTCAAACCTCGCCGCGGCGGAAATGAGATTATCCAACGACCCCGTGAGGAATAACAACGACCGAACGGGCGCGACCGTCAGGCGGATGCGCGAACTTTGCGCTCGCCCCGCGGGCCGTGATACAAAGCCGCTGACGAACTTCGACCCGTTTGGATAATCGCCGTTTTGCCGGAAAGGAACCGATGGACGTCGAACCCGTCAGCCGCGTCGAAGCACTCGACGACACCGGCCCGGCCGACCGCGGCGCGCATCCCTTTCGGCGCGAGGCGGCGGTGTGGGTCGCCCTGGCAGTGCTGTGGCTGCTGCTGTTCGGGGTGCGTTTCTTCTATTACACCGATTACGTCTACGAAAACGAGCAGACTACCGACGGCATGCTGACCCGCGGTCTGCGCGACGGCCTCGTCGATTCGCCGTGGTGTTATCAATATATGCCGTATGCCCACGGCCCGCTGGTTTACGGTTTGCTGTTGCTGCCTTTCTTTTGGCTCGGCGGCTCGAAACTGCTGTGGATCAAACTCCTCGGCGCGGCGTTCGCCGCCGGCGGGGTCGCGATCTGGACGGTCGTTCTGCGCCGCTGGTGCGGATTCGCCGCCGCCGTCACATTTTTCCTGTTGTGCCTGCTGCCGTCGCCGTTTCTGGATCGGCGGCTCCATCTGGCGGTCGCCAACCATATGGAGAGCATCTTTTTCGTCGGCCTGCTGGCCTGGCTCTTTCTCCGGCAGGAAAACATTTCGTTGCGGACCTGGCCGGCGGCCGAAATTGGTTGGCTCGCCGGATTCGCGTCGTTCTTTTGCTTCCATAACCTGGCGATGGCTGCGGCGGTCGGCGTCGCGATCGGCTGGCGTTGGCGGGCGCACGGCGTCGCGCGGCTGCTCTGGCCCGTCGGGCCGGCGTTCGCGCTCGGCTTCGCGCCGCACTGGCTGTCGCCGTGGGCGATGACGGTCGTCACGCCGGGGAGTCTGCGGCAGGCGCCGGGATTCGCGTTGTGGGCGCGCAGTCAACTCGGCGCCTTGGCGCAACTGCCGGGCTACGCTTGGCCGGGGCTGTCGCCGGCGCTGATGGCGCTGGCGGGCGTGGGGCTGGCCGTTCATTTGACGAGGCCGGCTGCGACGGCCGGGCGTCCGGCGCGCGATGTCTGGCTGAGCCGCCTGGCGCTGCTGTACGCCGTTTTTTTCCTGGCCGCCGCGAGCCGCGCCGAACTGCAGTTCCAGCAGGAATATTTCAAGGGTCTGCGCTATCTCACGCCGTTGTTTGCGCTGAGCCTGGCGTGTTTTTCCATGCTCGTCGAGCGCGTTCCCCGGGTCGCGAAATGGCTGCTGCCGGCGCCGTTTCTGGCTGCCGGGGCGGTTTTTCTGGCGGCGTCCGCGCCGCACCACGCGGCTTACTTCCGCGACGGGTGGCGCCGGCTGGCGACCGTCCGCGGCGATGACAATCAGGCCTTCGTTTACGTCAACCTGCCCCGTTGGTGGGGCCAAATGAAGCGGCCCGAGGACGCACGGCTGGCCGCGATCTCGCGACTGCCGCCGGCGTGGCAGGGCGACGGCTGGTGCGCGTTCGCGCGGGCGCTGGGTCCGGAGAACGTCGTCTACCGCCTCGTCAACGATCGCCAATGGGCGGGGGGCCGGCGGTCGCTGGCGGCGCGCTGTGCGACGGAGGCCGTGTCGTGGCCCGAACGCGACGACAACCTGGCAACCGCGGCGGCGGCGATCGACGAATTGGCGCAGCTCGACCCGGCGTTGGCGGCGTCGTTTATGGAGGGCTACGCCGCGGCGCTGATGTCGCGCACCGCGGTCATCGATCGCGTTTATTTCGCCAAGACGTCGCCGGCGACCGGCGATCGCCTGGAACGAATCGATTACGCCGCATTTTCCGGGCCGCTCCGCGCCTTTTTTGCCCACGCCGCGGAAAAAATGCCGAACCCTGCCGCCGCGTTCTTTCGCGGCGGCGGCCGCTGGCTCGGCTTTCTCATCAACCCGCCCGCGCCGGCCGCGGCGGCGATTTGGACCCAAATCCTCGGTTGCGAAATGGACGCGGCGGCGACCGCGGCCTTTGCGCAAGGCGTTGCCGATGGCCAGGCGCTCTATCTATTGACCACCCGCACCCGTTTCACGATGGAGCCGCCGCTGACGAATCTGCCGCTCATCCGGCAGGCGTTGGCGGACCGCGGGGTAAATCTGCGCGCCGATCCGAACCGGCCCGATGAATTCATCATCGAGGAACCCGGCCCATAACAACGGGCGAGGCCCGTAGCCCCGTCCGTCTCTCAGCTTGACGATTTCAAGCTCATTCTCCATTTCCTTGGGCGCCGACGGTTTGACGTCGATGGCGTACGTAGCCACGCAGGCGTCCGCGTTTGATCAGATCGGCTTTGACGGCCGCCAACGGAACGCCTTTCTCCTTGTTGAGGCGAATTAGAATCTCGCCGGGCATCGACTGCGACATACGTGAAAATAAGTCTTGACGCCCCCCCCGCTCGATAACTTACAATCGCCTTCCAGAAGTGCTCGCACCTTGGATTTTTCAACAAACGCTTCGGCAACGAGACAGGTTTGTTTTCTTGACGAACGCCACACGGCGAACAGGAGTCCGCGAGATGAAAAATCTTCGATGGCTAATTCTTTTGATTGCACTTTTGTCATGCGTTCTGCTGGTCGCAGCCTGCGGCGGCAAGAGCAGCAGCAGCGGCAGCAGCCGCCCTGCTGTGGACGACGACGACAACGATAACGACGACGCCTCGCCGGACGACGATGACGACAATGACGACGACAACGACACCGTCGACGACGATGACGACAATGACGACGACAACGACACCGTCGACGACGATGACGACA
>CAZHPN010000003.1:53033-81366 GCA_964534375.1 uncultured bacterium
ACGACGACAACGACAACGACGACGACAACGATGACAACGACGACAACGACAACGATGACGACTCGTGGTCGGTGATGGCGAACGCCACGCCGGACAAAGGGTGGTTGTACGGCGTTTGGGGAAGCTCGGCCACGAATGTGTTCGCCGTGGGATATGACGAGACTTCAAAGCTGCCGGCGATTTGGCAGTACGCCGGTTCCTCGTGGGCGGCGATGACGATCCCCACGACGGACAATGTGGCGTTGTACGGCGGCATTTGGGGAGGCTCGGCCACGGACGTGTTCACCGTGGGATTTGACGAGACGTTAGGGCTTCCGGCGATTTGGCAGTACACCGGTTCGTCGTGGGCGACGATGACGAACGCCACGCCGGACGAAGGGTGGTTGAACGGCGTTTGGGGAAACTCGACGACGGACGTGATCGCCGTGGGATATGACCAGACTTCAACTCTTCCGCTGATTTGGCAGTACAACGGTTCCTCGTGGTCGGCGATGACGTTCGGCATGACGAACGCTGTGACGTTGAACGGCGTTTGGGGAAGCTCGGCCACGGACGTGTTCGCCGTCGGACATGACGACACTACATCCCGCCCGGTGATTTGGCAGTACGCCGGTTCCTCGTGGACGGCGACGACGCCCACGACGGACACAGGGGATTTGCATGCCGTTTGGGGAAGTTCGGCCACGGACGTGTTCGCCGTCGGACAAGATACGATTACGGAACTCCCGGCGATTTGGCAGTACAATGGTTCCTCGTGGGCGGCGATGGCGAACCCCACGACGGACATAGGGTATTTGGACGGCATTTGGGGAAGTTCGGCCACGGACGTGTTCGCCGTCGGAGTTGACAGTAATTCGTCGCTCCCGGTGATTTGGCGGTACGACGGTTCCTCGTGGGCGGCGATGACGATCCCCACGACGGACCAAGGGCAGTTGTACGGCGTTTGGGGAAGCTCGGCCACGGACGTGTTCGCCGTCGGATACGACGATGCCACAGAAGCCGCTTTGATTTTGCACTACGGTCGCTGACGCGCCATTCCCCGCGCTCGCGTTATCGGGCGGCGCGGTCGGCGGATAGGTCGGCGTTCCCAACTGGAAACGCCGACCTGTCGATAAGTCCGATGAATGCCCGACGGGGCGGTCGCCATCGATTCAGACCTGGCCCCATAAAAACCGGGCGGGTCCGAAACCCGCCCGTTGCATTTCGTCGCGGGGCGGTTCGCGAACCGCCCCTATGGGGGCGACCTTCCGGTCGCCCCTGCATTAGGATTCCGTCTTCGGCGTGAAGACCATGTTTTCCTTCACGAGTTCGGCGAGGTCGACGAGGCGTTTGCCTTCCATCGCCTTTTCCAACGACGGCCGCTTGCAGGACTCGTCGAACATCATGCCGCAGAAGGGGCAGGCGGTGACGATGTTGTCGGCGCCGACGCCGACCATTTCGTCGCAACGGTTGTTGTTGATGCGGAACACGCCGTTGGCTTCGTCGATGTGCTCTTCGAGCCACACGCGGCCGCCGCCCGCGCCGCAGCAGAAGGTCTTCAGTTCGCGGCGCTCGGGCTCCATCACTTTGAAGCCGGCCGCTGCGAGCAGCGAGCGGGGCTCGGCCATAATGTCGTTGTAGCGCGAGAGGAAGCACGAATCGTGGTAGACGGCCGATTTGCCGTTGCCACCCTTCATCTTGATCTTGCCGGCGGCGAGCAACTGGGTCAGCAGCTCGGTGTAGTGCACGACCTGCCACTGGAAGCCGAAATCGGGGTATTCGTGCTTCAGGCAGTTGTAGCCGTGCGGGCAGAGCGTGACGACCTTCTTGCCCTTGAACGTCGGGTCCAGTTCGAGGCCTTTGACCGTCTCCTGGAACATCATCACGATCGCCTGGAACGACGCCTCGTTGCCCAGGCGGCGGATCGAATCGCCGCAGCACATTTCCGCTTCGCCGAGGATCGCGAAGCTGACGCCGGCCTCTTTCAGAATCTGCACGAACGCGCGATTGGCCTTGATCGCCTTCGGGTCGAACGCGCCCATGCAGCCGATGAAGAGCAGGTATTCATAATCGGGGTTGTCGAAGATCGTCGGCACGCCGTCTTCCGCCGCCCACTTCGCGCGGTCGGCCGGGTTCCAGCCCCACGGGTTGGCGTTGGTGTCCATGTTCTTGAAGAAGCTCTTGCAAGCCGCTTCGGAATCGTCGAATTCCATCGCCAGTTCGCGCCGCATGGCCGTAATCAGCGGCACATGCTCGATCATCACCGGGCAGGCGTTCATGCAGGCCATGCAGTTGGTGCAATCCCACAGCACGGCCGAACTGATCGCGCCCTTGTTCTTTTCGTCGTCGCCCTGCATCGCGGCCTCGACCTTGAGCAGGTACTGGCCGTCGGCGCTGACGCCCTCTTTCGCGAGGTCCGCCGCGGCTTCGGCGTGGACCTCGGGGCTCATGTTCTTCGTGATCTGCGCGGCCAGCGCGGCAGCGGTCTTGGTCTGCCAATACGATTTCACGTCTTGGATGAACTGCTTGGGCGACAGGTGCTTGCCGGTGTTGTACGCCGGGCACTGGTCTTGGCAGCGGCCGCAGCGGGTGCAGGCGTCAAGCTGCAGGATTTCGCGCCAGGTGAGTTGCTCCAGGCGCTTGTAGCCGAGCTCCACTTCTTCGCCGGCTTCCATGCGCGCCATCATGTTCGGGATCGGGGTGATGATCTTGCCCTTGGGCTTGAGCGAATGCGTGAAAATGCTCGCGCCCGTCGTCAGGATATGCCGCGCTTTGTTATACGGCAGGGCGGCGATGAAGCCCAACGACAACGCGGCGTGCAGGCTCCAGAAAAGCTTGTGCAGCGCCGGGTGATTGCCGAAGAGGCCCGCCAGGCCGTAACCGACGAAGCGGCTGGCTTCGTACGCCACGTTGCCCTTTTCGCCCATCATGACGCCGATGCGCGCGCCCTGGCTCAGAAAGCCGGTGAGCAGAATCAGAAAGATCCAAATCAGCAGGGTGGCGTCTTCCTGCTGGTTGTCGAGGCCTTTCGGCTTCATCACGTAGCGGCGCCAGAAGGCGAGAATCACGCCGCCGAGCGCCAGCACGCCGAACAGCGTCAGCAGAAAGCTGAAAATGACATAAAAGTCGTTGCGAATGAATTTCTCGCCGCCGAAGAGCTGCCACACGTCTTCGTCGAGAACGGTCGTGGCCGTGCCGATGAACAGCACGACGAAACCCCAGAACAGCAGCAAGTGGAACAGCCCCTGGTAGGTCTCTTTCAAGACCTTCAGTTGCGCGATCCAGTACTTCAGCAGCTCGCCGACGCGCAACGCCGGTTGGTCGAGCGCGCCCTCGGCCTGGCGGCCGACGCGGTAGGCCTTGATCCGCAGCCACACGCCGTACGCGAAAATGACCATGACCGGGATCGACAAGGCGTAGATGATCCAGCGCGTGTAGGCCCAAACGCCGCCGTACATATCCCACATCGGCAGACGTTCGATGCCGGCTTTTGCAACTTGTTCCGTGACCGCCATCGGCTAGTCTCCTTTGGAAGCGAATTGAATGCGAACCGGCGGGGCGAAGCCGGGCCTCGCCCCGCCGGCGGCTTGCCTTAGCTGGCGAGCAGCTTTTTCACTTCGGTCGTGAAGATCGGCACCGCGTCGAACAAATCGGCGACCAGGCCGTAATCGGCGACCTGGAAGATCGGCGCTTCGGGATCTTTGTTGATCGCGACGATCACTTTCGACGTCCGCATGCCGGCCAGGTGCTGAATCGCGCCCGAGATGCCGCACGCCACATACAACGTCGGGTTGACCACTTTGCCGGTCTGGCCGACTTGCTGCGCCTGGTCGGCGTAGCCGGCGTCGACCGCGGCGCGCGAGGCGCCGACCGTCGCGCCGATGACGTCGGCGAGGTCTTCGAGAATCTTGAAATTGGCGCGGTCTTTCATGCCGCGGCCGCCGGAAACGATGCGGTCGGCTTCCGTGAGGTCCAGCTTGCCGCTCTTGCCGGCGATGACTTCGACGACCTGCGCTTTGGGCGCGCCCAGGTCCGCGGCGAGGGCCGCTTCCTCGGCGGCGCCGGCGCCCGGCTCGTCAACCGGCATCGTGTTCGGCCGCACGGTCGCGAAGGCCGGGGCGGCGACGAACGACACCTCGACGAACGCTTTGCCCGCGAACACCGGCCGTTTGGCGACGAAGTTCGCGCCGTCCATCCGGTAGCCGATGATGTCGCTGGCGAGGCCGCCGCCGGTTTTCACGGCGACGCGCGGCGCGAGGTCTTTGCCCGTGGCGGTGGCGCCGATCAGCACGACGCCCGGGGCTTCGGCTTTGATCAGGTTCGCCAGAATATTGGCGTAGCCTTCGGTGTTGTATTTCTCGACGCCGTCGGCGATGTAAACTTTGGCGGCGCCGTAGGGGCCCAATTTGGCGCCCAGGCCGGCGAGGCCTTTGCCGATGGCGGCGGCGACGACTTTGCCGCCGCTGGCCGCGGCGATTTTCTTCGCGGCGGACAGCATTTCAAAGGTGATTTTTTTCGGCTCCGTTCCCCGGAGCTCGGCGAAAACCAGAACGTTCGACATTTTCTTTCTCCTGTGCGAACCCGGGTTTTCCGGGGATGGAAATTAGAGAACCTTCGCCTCGTCGCGAAGCAGTTTGGTCACCTGGGCGACGCGCTGGGCCAGATCGTCCGCCGTGCCCTTGAAGACTTTGCCGGCCTGGCGGGTCGGGGGCAGCGTCCACGCGCCGATCTTGGTCTTCGCATCGGCCACGGAAGCGCCCACGTCCGCCAGCGTCTTTTTGGCGAGCGGTTTGCGCTTGGCCTTCATGATGCCCGGGAGGCTCGCGTAACGCGGCTCGTTGAGGCCCTTGGTCGCGGTGAGAATCATCGGGGCCTGGCCTTCGATCACTTCCTTCGCGCCGCCTTCGATGTCGCGGTGCGCGCGGATCTTGGTTCCGTCGATCTCGACCTTGCTGACGACCGTCACCTGGCCGATGCCCAGCATTTCGGCGAGCATCTGCGGCGCGGCGGCCATGTCGTCGTCGACGGCCTGTTTGCCGCAGAGGATCAAGCCGTAATCGAGGCCCTTCAGCGCGCCCAACATCGCCTTCGCCACGACGAACGCGTCGGCGCCGTAGATGCCGGCGTCTTCGACGTGGATCGCGTCGTCCGCGCCCATCGCCAGGGCCGTGCGCAACGCTTCCTCGGCGCGCTTCGGGCCGATCGAGAGCACGGTCACCTTCGCCGCTTTGCCGGCTTCCTTGATCTTGAGCGCTTCTTCCACGGCGAATTCGTCGTAGACGTTGAGCACCCACTTGATGCCCTCGACGTCGATGCCGCTGCTGTCGCCGAGCAACTTGATCTTCGTCTCGGTGTCCGGCACCTGTTTGCACAAGACAACAATATTCACGGTTAACCCTCCTTACGTAAGGAACAGACGCCGTTCCCCGCCGCGGCCGGCGCTCGGCCGTTAGCTGCGCAGGCCGCGGATGAACAGCTCCGTTGTTTGTTCGACGATCGCTTTCATGTCGTGTTTTGGCTCCGGCGTCAACACCCAATACAGCACCAACTCGTCCAGCGCGCCGAACAGGGCCCGCTTGATGACGCCGGGGTTGACGTCGTCCCGGAACACGCCTTTGTCTTTGCCCTCGCGAATGATGACGCTGACCAGGTTCATGTATTCGGCGAACTTCACCGGCACGTACTCTTTCATGAACCGCTGGCTCTGGCGCAATTCGACGCTGATCACCTCGGCCAGCGCCCGGTTCTGCTCCATCAGCTCCATGTGGAGCCGGATGTACGTGCGCAGTTTGTCCTCCGGGCCGTCGATGCCGTGCAGCATCTCCTGGAACCGCGTGTTGATCTCGTCGAGCCGCTCTTCGAACACCTTGATCAGGATGTCGTCCTTGTTCTTGAAATACAAATAGATCGTGCCGTCGGCGACCCCCGCCTCCTTGGCGATCTGGCTGATCTTGGCGTTATGAAAGCCGTTCTTCGCAAAGACTTTGATGGCGGCGCGCAGGATTCGTTCGTGTTTGTCCTTGTTCGCGTTGCGCCCTTTGCTCAAGTTCAGGCTGGCTGATTGCACCTTGCGCTCCCAAAAACGGCGAAAGGCCCGACGGCCCGTTGCTGGCGCCGCGTCAGTTGACTGAAAGTTGAATTCGGCAACCCCACCGCCGCGCGCGGACCCGCGCCAACCGCTTAGTTCGTCCGCGCGAGCCCACTGAATGAGCATTCACTCATTTCGCAGAAAGTACCATTGCCGAAGGAAAGCTGTCAAGGCGAATCCGGCGAATCGGGCGACTTCGGCCGGCGGGGCGTCGCCCGGGTTCTGGTGTCTGGGAGTTCTGGGAATTCCGGGATGCCTGGGAGTTATGGGCCTCATGAGCCGACTGACCGCGGTGAGCCGTGAATTCCAGATTCCCTGGACTTCCCAGGATTCCCAGCACTCCCAGAATTCTCATTTTCTTTCGCGGCAACTCCCGCCTACCGCCTTCACTTCACAAACCGCGAGTGTTACTTTGTGATCGTGCGCCGACACCAGAGGAGGTCGCAATAACTATGTTGGAACGCGCGCGCCGGCCAGCCGACAACGTCAAAGCCCTGGGTTACGTCTCGTTGGCCAACGACGTTAGCTCGGACATGATGATTCCGCTGCTGCCCGCATTTGTAACGACCGTGCTCGGCTTGAGTCCGGCGTTTCTCGGTTTTTTGGAAGGCCTGGCCGAATCGACGGCGTCGCTGCTCAAATTGGTTTCGGGTTGGTACTCCGACCGCGTGAAAAAGCGCAAGGCGCTGGCGGTTATTGGCTACGGGCTGTCGAACGTGGTCAAGCCGTTGGTCGGTCTGGCGACGGCCGGTTGGCACGTGTTGCTGCTGCGCTTCGCCGAACGCGTGGGCAAGGGCATCCGGACCAGCCCGCGCGACGCGTTGCTGGCGGCGTCGGTGACCGCGGAAGAGCGCGGGCGGTCGTTCGGCTTTCAGCGGGCGATGGACAATTTCGGCGCGACGATCGGCCCCTTGCTCGCGGCGCTATTGTTGTGGCTGTTCCACGACAACCTGCGGCTGATTTTCTTGTTGGCGGCGATTCCCGGCGCGTGGGCGATGTGGCTGCTGATCCGCCGCGTGCAGGAGATCCCGGCGCCCGAGGCGACGGCCGCGCCGAAACCCGTGGGGCCCTCGCCGCTGGCCGGCGGCATTCCGACCGGCGCGTTTCGCTCGTACCTGCTGGCGGTAGTGCTGTTCACGCTCGGCAATTCGTCGGACGCCTTTCTGGTTTTGCGCGCGCAGAGCCTCGGCATTTCGCTGCCGTTGATCCCGATTCTGTGGGCCGCGCTGAATCTGGTGAAAGCGTTGGCGGCCACGCCCGGCGGCGCCTTGTCCGACAAAATCGGCCGGCGCTGGTCGATCACGCTCGGCTGGTTCGTTTATTTCCTGGCGTACGTCGGCTTCGCGCTGGCCACGAAAACGTGGCACATCTGGGCGCTCTTCGTTTTCTACGGCCTGTTCTACGGGCTGACCGAAGGGCCCGAGCGGGCGCTGGTGGCGGACCTCGTGCCCGAAGACCAGCGCGGCCGCGCGTACGGCTGGTATCACCTCAGCATCGGCGTCGGCGCGCTGCCGGCTTCGCTGCTGTTCGGCGTGCTCTGGAAATACGCCGGGGCGCCCACGGCGTTTATGGCCGGCGCGCTGTTGGCCGGCGCCGCGGCGGTGATGCTCGGCAAATCGGTCAAACAATGACGCCCAAAAAAAATCGGTTGCGCACTTAATCGCAATTTTTGGGTGACAAGTTGACGCTTGCTCCGGCGCCGGTCCGCGGGCTATGATTTGCGTGAGATCGGCAGTGACGGGGAACGTACCGGAGCGCAGGATCCAGCGTGGAACTTGACGACACCATCGCCCAACTCGAAAAGAAAATCTTCGCGCTGAGGCTCGAATACGAGAAGTATTTCAAGGGCGAGGCGCGCCGCGCGCCCCTGGCCGCGCGCGACGAGGTGCAGAAGTCGATCGAGAAGCTGATCGGCTCGCGCGTGTCCGCGACGGGCCTGCGCTTCCGCGTGCAAACCATCGCCAACAAGTACTACGCCCTCGCGCGTTTCTGGGATCGCGTGATGGCGCAGATCGAGGCCGGCACCTACGCGCCGGACCGTTTCAAAGCCGATCTGCGAGTGGGCCGGCTCAGCGAAGTGCTCGACGCCGCGCGGAAGGATTCGGAAGAAAAATTTCTAGAAAAGCGGGCCGAGATGGCGCAGGCGACGCAGCGCGCGCCGGCGCCGGACGAGCGCATGCGCAAGTTGTACGCCGAATTCATCAAGCTGCGTCGCGAAACCGGCGAGAACACGGCCATCCCGTACGATTCCTTCCTGAAGTCGATCGAAAAGCAGCGCCCGGCGCTGGAACAGAAACTCGGCAAAAAAGTCGATTTCAAAGTGACCGTGGAAAACGGCAAGACGAAAGTGAAGAGCTTCTCGGCCGGCTGATTGCTCGCGCCCGGCGACGCTATTTCTTCAATGTCACGTTAAACTCATGCGGTGCCCGCCCGGTCGGCCGCAACGTCGCGCCGTATTTGTCGAGCTCCGCTTGCAGCGCCGGCAGTTCCGGCGGCTCGCCGGCAAAAACAAAGCACCGGTCGCGATCGACGATCCGCAACGCCAGGCCTTCGACAAAACCGCGCTGCAACCACGCGCCCAGATCACCCGCCGCGTCGGCGCCGAGCAGCGCCGTCCAGAACGCGCCGATCTGCGCTTTTTGCGCCGCCGTCATGGCGTCGTTCTCCATGCCCAAGCGCACGCCGGCCCCTAGCGCCATCGCCTGCGCGAACTCCGCTGGCGACAAGCGCGGAAACGCGCGCGCCAGATCCGCCAGCGGCGCGCGCTCCCGGCAATAAATCAGCGCCATACTCGACGGTTGCTCGTCCGTCGCCGAGGGCGAGCATTCGATCCGACTGCCGGCCGGATAGTCATCGACATAGCTGCGAGCCAGACCCCAACCGACGCCTTTGACGAACGCCGCGCTCATCGCCGGATCCCCGCGTTCGCCGATCGTTTGCCGCGCGCGATCCCGCGCCGCGAGGTCGGCCGTCTCCGGCTTTCCTTCGGCGAGATCCGCAAAATGCGCGCCGAGCCGGCGCCCCGCCCCGACCGCGAACGACGACCGCTCGGCCGCGTTCGGCGACGCTCCGGAGTCGACAAAAAGCCAGGCCGGCGCTGCCGGCGTGGCCGTCTGCGCGCCAAGGGCGACCCAGGCGTAACGGCGCCACCGCTCCGGCAACTTCCGGATCATCGTCAGATTCGTCAAACGATCGCCGCCTCCGTCGAACGGCAGATACCGCGCGATCAACGCCTCGTAGCTGTCGCCGCGCCGCGCATTCAGCATGCGCCATTTTTCGGCGAGCTGATGTGGATGCGTCGGCAAGAAAACGAAGGTTTGCAGAACGCCGACGATCACAAACGGCGCCGTGGCCAATGGCCGCAAGATCGGGCGCAGCGCGTGAATCGCGTAACAGAAAAAGCACAACAAGATCGGAAACAGCGGCAGCAAGAAGCGCTCGTGATAAAAATCGTAGAGGTCGCCCTGAAGCGGTTCGAGCGGGTACTTCGCGGCGCCGTACGCGGCAAGCCAACTCAAAAAATACAGGACCAGCAGCCGGCTCAGCCACTGGCCGCGCTCCGGCGGCGCGCCCGCCGTCCGGCGTTCAAGCGCCTCGCGGCCCGCCAGGAAGAAGCCGTACAGCGCGAGCGCCAGGAAGGCGAACGACAAGAGCGAAAGGGCCGAGACGTCGGTTTGCCCGAAGAGCGGCAGGCGCCAGTCGAAAAAATGCCCGGCGATGGCGTCCCACTGGTCTTTTGCCGCCAGGCCGCGTTTGTCGTAGCCGGCGAGGTGCGGCAAATGCCGGAAAAAAAGCGCGCCCATTTTCTCGAAAAAACCGGCGGATTCGCTGGTTCGTAGCGCGTTGGACACACGGCCGAAGGGGTTGAGTTGGCTCCAGAGGCCGCCGGGCGCGGCCGCCGCCGCACGGATACCCGGGCCGCGCAACATGCCAAGCAAATTGGCGATCAACCCGAGTCGAAACCCGACGAAGAAGAACGGCAGGCCGGGCCAGACGAAGCGGCGCAGGCCCGGCGCGCGCCACCGCCAGACGAACGCCGCGGCCAGCGCCGCGGCGAGCGGAAGGGATTGCCAACTGAAGGCCGCCGTCGCGCCGGCCAGAAACCAAAAGGCGCCGGCCGTCCGGAAACTCGGCGGCGGGTCGGCGAGGCGAAGGAAAAGAAAAAGCAGCAGGCCGGCGAAAAACGTGCTTTCCAGGTGGTTGCCCCAGAAACTCGCCCGGCAACTCTGGTCGAAATACGGCGGCGCAAAAATAAAGAAGAGCAACAGCAGAGCGGCGCGGGAAAAGCCCCACGCGCGCCGGACCAACGCTGCCCACAGAAACACGGCGCCGGCGACAAAGCCGGCCCCCAGCAGGACGATCCAGAGCAATTTCGAGCCGGCGAAAAAAAACACCGGCGCGAGCAGGGCGCCGTACACGAGCGAGCCGGGCGAGCCCGAGCCGCCGCAGTTTTGGTAGAACATCGGCGGCGCGGCAAGGCCGTCGAGCAGGCCGGTGGCGAACATGCCGTTCTGGACGACTTCGGGATCGGGGTTGGTGAATAAAAGCAGACGGCAGCCGTAGGACGCGAGCCAAACGACGGCCAAGCAAAGCAGGACGGCGACTTGGCGGTCGTTGGTCGTCGTCGAGCCGGCGCGCGCTGCGGGATTCGTCTTCAAGAAGACCGTCCGCCTCTCACCGGGCCGGGGCGCCGGCGAGCCGGACGCCGACGTCCGGCTATTTCCCCGCGGCGAGTTGTTTTTCGACATCCTCGGGTTTGATGCCGAGTTTGACCACGTCGAGGATCTTGCCTTTGGCCAGCGGGCTGAGTTCGCCGACGCCGTTGCGCTCCTCAGCCAGGTCGAGCCCGTTGAGCGCCGAGGTGAGGAAATGCTGGTCGTAATCGATGCGGATGTCGTCGGAGATCAGCGCGCCGCGGATGCCGCCGAGCGCCTTTTCCGGCTTCGGCAGGAAGTACGACGTGTCGGGCAGGAACTGGTCGATCATGTTGTCCCAGTAGGCGGCCAGGCATGAATCGCCGAGCTTTTTGAGCATCTCGGCGTCGTTCACCGTTTTGGCCAAATGCCACGCCTCGATGTTCGCCTCGTTGCGGGCGCTGGTCGGCGTCGAACGCGGCGGCGTGGAGTTGTCGGCGCCGCCGTAATAATCCTCGTACGGCATTTTGTCTTTTTTCTCGGGCATGCCCCATTCATGGTCGAAGTGCCACGCGGCCATTTTGAACACGTACTCCGGCAGCCGCTTGTCTTTCGTCACGTCGTACAGTTTGACCATCGCCTGCACGACCCAGGCGTCAGGCTGCTCCTTCGGATTCTTGTCCCACTCGCGCATTTGCGTTTCGCCGCATTTCTTCGCGGCGTCGAGCCATTTCTTCTGGCCGTCCATGTTGTACAGCGAGATCAGCGCCAAGAAGGCTTCGCCCGGGTAATAACGGGGTTGCGGCACGGGCGGCGGACCGCCTTTTTGCAATTGCGCGTAGGTTTCGTAAAACAGACCATTGGACGCCTGGAAGGCGATGACGGAATTGCCCAACTTGTCGCGTTTTTCCTTCCACGCCGGCGTCAGCAGGTTCTGCGGGATTTCGATCAGCGCCATCGCCGTCAGCGCGTTCGACCCCAGGTAGGACGCGTTGCCCTCTTGCAGGATCGCGAGCTTCGGATTGTCTTCCGCGGGGATGATGTTCGGCTCGAGGTACGCCAGCGCCCGCTGGCCGGCTTCCAGCAGCGTCTTGTCGCCGGTGGCCTTATAGCCCACAAACAGGCCCCAAACGGCGCCCGCGTGCCGCACGATGTTGTAGCCCGGGGCGAATTTGTCGACGACCGGGCGATAGTGGTAGCCGAGATGGCCCTTGGCGTCGGTATGCATCGCAATGTGCCGCGCGGCCAACCACGCCGCCTCGAAGAGTTGGCTGCGAGTGATTTCTTTCGGGTACAGCTTCGTGGCGCGATAGGTTACGAACGTCCTGCCGGGGGCGCTTTCGACGAAGCTGTGTTCGGTGAAGTAATACAGTTTCACCTTGGCTTTGTCGTCCCAACGGACGTTATGAATGCCCCCTTCGGTCATCAGCTTCTGGAGTTGCAGCGCCGACATTTCCGGGCCCATGACGCGATCGCGGTCGCCGAAGCCCTTCATGCCCCAGCCTTTGTAAATGCACTCTTCCCCGAGCTGGTACGCGACTTTTCCTTCGGCTACGGCGATCAGTCCATGGATGCCGGGTTCGACGATGTGCGTGATGCGCTTGGGGTCGCGCTGGGCCAATTCTTTCACTTCGTCGATGATGCTGACTGCGATCCGCGTCTGGTCGAGTTTTTTGCCGAACCGGGTCGGATAGGTCGGGTTTTCGCGCAAAATCATGCACGCCAGTTTCAGCGACGCGGCAATATTCTTTTCGCGCCCGCGCGCCTGCAAACTCTCCGTTCCGGGCGAGAAAAGCGTGACGAAAACATCCTTGTCGTAGGGCGTGGTCAACGTTTTCGAAAACCCGGAATCGTCCACCAAACCGCTCTCCAGGCATTTGCGCGTGGCGGCGGCCAAGGCGTCGCGGTCGGCGTCAGTGAGTTGAATGCGTTCATCGGCGTATGGCGTCAGAGTTTTGTTCGACGCTCCGCAGGCCACGACGACAAGGGCCGCAACGGCCAGCAACCAAAAAAACGCACTTCTTCCGGGCTTCATTCGTCGCCTCCAGTCGCGCTATTTTGGGCAGTAACCGAGTGATTGCAACAGGGCATAGTCGACGGCGTTCACGCAAATCGGATACACAAACACCTGGGACCCGCAATTGTCGGTGCAGCTATATCCATTCGGGCATTCGCCGGAGATATCGCAGGGGATCGTGCAATAGGTTTTGTTGGGTTGGCCGACGCAGTATTCGGAAGGGCAGTGGGCTTGATTTTGATCGGTGCACCACTTCGAGAAGCAGAGGTTGAGGGTGCAGGGCATGCCGACGTCGCCGAGGTTGCCGTTGGAGGAAGTGCCGCCCGATCCGCTGCAGGCAAGCGTCGCCGACAACATCGCCGCGACGCTCGCCGCCGCCAAAACCGAACAAACCAAACGACCGGCGCTGCGCCGCATCGCTGACTACTCCAACCGCATCGGCATGACCACGGCCAGGAAACCCGGATCGCTGGGCATACGCACGACGCACGGCGACAGCGCGTCGGAAAATTCGAGGATTACGTCTTCGCTGTCCACGACATCGAGAACGTCGAGCAGATAACGGGCGTTGAAGCCGATTTCCAGCGGCGGACCGTCGTATTGCGCTTCCAACGTTTCTTCGGCAGCCCCCAGATTCGGATTGTTGCAGCTCAATTCCAACGCGCCGCGCTTAATGGCGACGCGCACACCCTTGTTCAATTCCGTGGCCATCACGGCCACGCGGCGCAACGCGTGAACCAGCGTATCGCTGCGGCACGTGGCGATCTTGTCGTTGTTCTTGGGAATGACCTGATCGTATTCCGGGTATTCGCCGTCGATGAGCCGCACGATCAATTCCACATCGCTGCGTTTCACGATGATCGTGCGTTCCTTGATGCCGACCGAAACGTCGCCGTCGGCTTCGGCCGTCAACTTGCGAATTTCAGCCACGCCTTTGCGCGGAATAATGACGCCGTCGATTTCCACTTCCATCCCTTCGGGCAATTCCTTGCCGAAGAGGCTGAGCCGGTGGCCGTCGGTGGCGACCATGCGCAACGCTTTCTTGCCTTCCACCTCGCCGGTGACGAAGTAAACGCCGTTGAGGTAATACCGGGTCTCGTTGGTGCTGATGGCGAACTGCGTCTTGTCGATCATCGCGCCGAGCAGCGCGCCGTTGATCGTAAATTTCACGTCGGCTTCGGTGGAGGGCAGCACCGGAAAATCGTCGGCGCTCAACCCGACCAGGCGCGACGAAAACGCGCCGCTGCTGATTTCCACCCAGTCGTTCGGCAGGGCTTTGAAGCGAATCAGTTCGCTGTCCAGTTCGCGGCAGATTTCGAACAGCTTCTTGGCGTTGACCGTGATCGAGCCCTTGGTTTCGACCGACGCTTCGCACGAACTGCGGACGCCGACTTCCAGATCGGTCGCGACCAAGGTCACGGCGTCGCCGGCGGCATCCATCAGAATGTTGGACAAAATCGGCAAGGTGCTTTTTTTCTCAATGACGCTCTGGGCGCGCGCCAGACCACGAAGCAACTCTTCCTTGGCGATTGTGAATTGCATCCGCTTTTCCTTTTCTGCCTCTAGATGTTTAAGAAACAGACCGTAGTGTTAGAGACGGCCTGTTTCGGTGGACAACCTCGTCAAGTCGTTCTCGGCGCTACGGATTTCTTGTTGATGCATGCTGTGCGTTAACCGGCGGCAACGCACAGCTTGCACGCTGGACGCCGGCGCACCCACCCGCTTATACAATATTTTGAACAGGGAAGCCACAACCTTGTCCACCGCCGCGATTACTTGTTGCGCAGCGTTTTTTCCAACGCTTCGAGCATGCTGAGCATCCCGGGGTCTTTCTTCGACTGCGTTTCGACCTTGCGCACGGCGTGCATGACGGTGGTGTGGTCGCGATTGCCGAATTTCTTGGCGATGTCCGGAAAACTGGAGTTGGTCATCTTCCGCGCCAGGTACATGGCGACCTGCCGCGGCTGGGCGATCTCTTTGTGTTTGCGCACGCCGATGAGTTCCGCGTGTTTCACGTTGTAGTAATCGCAGATGGTGCGCTGGATCTGTTCGATGGCCACCGGGCGGTCGGGGTCGCCGATCAGGTGACGCAGCGCGCGTTTCGCCACGTCGATGGTCAGCTTGCCGCCCTGCATTTCGCTGAAGGCGGCGGCGCGGCGCAGCGCGCCCTCGAGTTCGCGGATGTTGGCCGTGATGTGGCTGGCGATGAAGAACGCCACCTCGTCGTCGACGACGATTTTTTCCAGCGCGGCCTTGGATTTAACGATCGCCATGCGCGTTTCCAACTCCGGCGGCTGGATGTCGGCGATCATGCCCATGCCGAAGCGGCTGCGCAGCCGCTCCTCGAGCATCGGGATGTCGCGCGGGTACTTGTCGGACGCGAGCACGATCTGTGCGCCGTTTTCGTACAACGCGTTGAACGTGTGGAAAAACTCTTCCTGAGTGGCGTTCTTGCCGGCGATCGTCTGGATGTCGTCGATCAGCAGCGCGTCGAGATTGCGATACCGCTTGTGGAACGTCCCGGTGCGCTTGCTCTGGATGGCGCCGATCAAGTCGTTCATGAAACGCTCGGCCGAGACCAGCACGACTCGCATCTGCGCGTCTTTGCGCAACAGTTGCACGCCGACGGCGTTGAGCAGGTGCGTTTTGCCCAGGCCCGTGCCGCCGTAAATGAACAGCGGATTCATGCCCTGGCCGGGCTGCTTCGCGACGTTCTTGCAGGCCGCGTAGGCGAACTCGTTGGACGGGCCGACGACGAAGTTGTCGAACGCATACACATCGGACGGCAGGTGCGTCGCGGTCTTCTTGGCGTCGCCGGCCGCGGACTTCGGCGGTTCGGCCGGCGGGATGACCGCGTGATCGAACGCCATTTGGGATTTGGCCAGTTCGACCTCGATGAGCATCTCGCGGCCGGCGATGGCGCGCAAAACTTCGGTCGCCATTTTCAGGTAGTTGTCGATGAACCACTTGCGGGTCACGCGATTGGGGGCCGCCAAGCGAACGTGACTTTTCGTCGTCTGCGTCATCTCCAGCGGCTTGATCCACGCGGAAAAGTTCTTGTCGTCCACCTTATTTTTAAGCGCCTCAAGCGTACGAAACCACAACGTATCCATCTATTTCCAACCCCCCAGACCCAAAGAAGGGCACGTCTCAGTCGCAATGCGAGATCAAATCAGCACGTTGAATTAAAGCCTTGACCAACGAACCCTGCGTTCCTGCCACACCCAAATCATCGGAAAATAGCCGGCGGTTCGCATTCCCTTCTTCGGCCGCCGCCGACCGCATGTGGGAGCCGTTTCCCGGGCCGAATACCTACCGCCAACGTTCGTTCTTTGCAATGATTTTTTTCAAAAATTTTTGCAGCGGTTGAGCCACGCGATTTGGCAGGGGAAAAAATTCCACATCCTGTGGATAACATTAGTTATTCATCTATAAGATATTCACAAAGACGCGGCTTCGCCGGCGACCTCGTTGCGTGCCTCACAACGTTGCGCAACCTCACCGAAAAACAGCGGTTTTTGCAGGCCTTGATTGTTATTTCACATTATAAAGTAGCACGGCAGTCGATTTCGCAACCGCGCCGCGCGCGACAAAATGCTTGGAGGTTGCGGAAAAAGCGTGATAATTTGGCCGCGGGAACCAACGGAACGGACGGACGAAGCGTGAACCTGTCGATCGTGGCGCCGACGTGCCTGAATGAAAAAAGCCTTCCCGGGCTCCTGGAGGCTCTGGAGACCTTCACCTTGATGTCGCCTTTCGGCGTACAGGTGCTCATCGTCGACGACGGGACCTCGGAGCGCGTCGGCCGCTGGCTGGCCGAAGAGAGCGGCCTGCGCCCATGGCTGACCGTATTGCGCGTGCCGCCCGGCGGCGGGCTGGGCGCCGCATTGAAGACCGGCGCGGCGCAGGCGGCGTATCCGCTCGTCGCCTGGGTCGCCTCCGCCGGCGATCGCCTCGAGGATCTGTGGGAAATGCGCCGGCGCTTGCTCGACGGCGCGGATCTGGCGCTGGCCAGCCGCGCGGCGACCGGCGGCGGTTACGGCCGCCGACCCAGCCTGCAGTCGTGGGGCAGCTGGCTTTTCTCGCGCGTCGTTCGTCGCCTCCTGGATTTGCCCGCGGCCGACTGCACCAATTGTTATCGGGCGTTTCGCAAGGACGCGTTTGCCGAACTCTCGCTGCTGCAAGACGATTTTACCGTCGGTTTGGAAATGCTGCTCAAGGCGCACGCCGCCGGCTGGCGGATCGAAGAGACGCCGACCGTCAACCCCCGCCGCAACGAACGCGTAGGTTTTTTCGAACTCTGGCGGATGGGCGCGGCCTGCGTGCAGCTCATCGGCCGGTCGTTCCTGACGCGGCTTTCCGGCGCGCGGTGAGCGAATTCCGTGACTTTAAAAAGAAAGGTCCGGCGCCGCAGGTTTTTTGTTGAACGCGGCACTTGCGGCGCCGGCGCGATATGGGGTCCCGGCAGAAGCCGGGCTTGGGGGCTGTTTTTCAAAGTGCGGTCGGGCTTCCGATGAGGGCGGCCATGGCGCTGTTCGCCCGCCTTCCATGGCGCCGCTGCGATCCTTCTCACCCGTCCCCGTTCTCAACGAACAAAGGTTTAGCATGGTGAAAAACAAAAATCAAGCTTTTTTTCAATAGGTTACAAAAAAAACTTAAAGTAAATGGTTATGGAAACGTAACGCATTGAATTCATGATAGATTTTAGTCGTTCTACTTTGTTAGACGCACGATTTTTTCATGTTTTGTTTTATAAATTGGGCAAGTAGATCACGAAACCTAGAAATCGAATCTACCTTTCCGATGGTCGATTTCGCGGATTCCGACCGTTGACGCATAAAAAAGCAGAATTCAACGCTAGCGCGCGGCTGTTATCGGCAACCGGCGCACATGCCGAGCGGCGGCGCGGTTCGCTTACGTAAACCTGCGGCTTTGCGCCCCGCCGGCCGGAAGAAGCTGTGCGGCTTCTTCCAAGCGTCGTCGTCGGCGCGGCCGGCGCGATCTGCAAGGCGGCAAAATCGGCTGCTACGGCGCGAGAATGATCGGCTTGCCGCTGTGCAAATCGGCCACGGTGACGGCCTGGTGCTTCGTCTGCCCTCCGGGGAAGGTGACGACGAGCATGGCGACGACGCGATCGGCCGGCCCGGACGCCGGCGTCTCCGTCGCGTACATCGCTGGCGGCGTGAACGTCAGTTGCGGCTGGCCCGCGACCTTCGCCACGGTCAGCGGCCCGGCGAGGTCCTTGGCGGCGAGCGGCGCGCGCCGCCGGAAGCCCTCGGCGACGATCCGCTGGCCGTCGACGCGCAACAACTCCAGCCATTCGTAATAGTTGACGGTGAGTTCGGGGATGAGCGCTTCGTCCAGCCGCCGGAAACGCTCGGCCGCGTCGCGGCTGACGTCGTCGCTCGCCCAGAGGAAGGCCAGGTCGACCTGCAACTTCTCGTCGATCCGCGCGTGGATGATGGGGATCAGCCGTCCGCCCATGCGGCGCGTGAAATCCGCCGCGCCGTCCGCCGGCATCGTCGCCAGCAGCCGATCGACGGCCGCGCCGTCAAACGCCGCGGCGGCGCCCAGCGGCAGCAGCTTGCCGTCTTCCTTTTTCGCGCTGGCCGCGACCTTGAACGGTTGGCCGAAGTTGTCTTCGCCGACCGTCCACGAAACGGTGCGGCCCTCTTTGCGCGCCGCCGGCGCGACTTGCTCGGGCGTCTCGGGCAGCGTCAGGCGCAGCGTGAAGCCGCCGGGCGATTTCAGTTTGCCTTCGCCGTTCTGGTCGCCGTTTTCCGGCTTTTCATAAAACCGTCCGAGCCGCGTCAGTTTTTCCATGTCAAGCCGCTCCGCCGCCGCCGTCAAGCCGACCACGGCTTTGCCGGGCGCCGGTTTGACGGTCAAACCCAACAGGTCGAGAAAGCGCGCCAGGCGTTCCGCGTTGGCGAACAGGTAGCGGCGCACGATGCGCACATGGTCGCCGGCGGGCTGCACGGCGATGTCGATCACTTCCATGTCGCCGATCAACGTCGCATCCTGATCGGCCAATTGGGCCAATTCTTTTTCCGCCTGCGCCGGCGACGCGCCGACGGAAGACAGGCGCATCGTAAGCGCGGCGGCCGGCATCGAGACGGTGTGGATCAACAGCGCGGCCCCCGACGGCAGCAGTTTGACGTGCACTTCGGTCTCGTAGCAGCCGGCGGCGACCAACGCGATCAAGGCGACGGCGAGCGGCAACAAACGGCGTTTCATGGCGTCCCCCTACTTGCCGGGCGTCGTGCGGACGATCAACGTCGCGCCGTCGGCCAGATTTTCACCGGTGAGTTCCAGGGTCACTTCGTTGGCGCCCGTAATCTTGCCGTTCGCGCCCGTGACCGGATCCGGAACGACCAGAACTACTTTCCCCATGATCGCGGCCGCGGTCTTCGGCGACCCGCCGGGCGGCAATGGCGGCAATTGGACCGTGTACACGCGGTCGGCGCCGTCCTGCTTCACGGCGACGACGCCCTCGAGCAGCGTCAGCGGCAGTTCGCCGTGGCGCGTGCGCACGAACGCCAAACCGTCTCGGCCGTCCGGCGCTTTGACCTTGTTCACTTCCAGCTTGTAATTGCCCGCGGCTTCCGGCAACAAGGCGTCGAACATCGCCTCGCGGCCGGCGAAGAACGCGACGGTCGGGCCGAAATAGGCGCGCGTCGTCTGCCACCGGACCTTGCCGCCCTTGGCGATCGCGACGTTCACGGCGAACGTCGAGTCGGCGATCGCTTGATCGCCCGCCTGCCGCACGGCCTCGCGCTCCTGCCGCTGGGCCATCACCTGTTGCAGTTGACGGTATTGCGGCGACGGCTGAACAAACGCCGCGGCCTTCGCTGCGGCGAGCTGGTCGGCCGTCAACGGCTGGCCGGCGAACCGCGCCTCGAAGGTCTGTTTGGCGATAACCGCGTTCAACTGGCCGGAGAATTCGGCCGAGCCGTCGGTCGGCAATTGCGCCTGAATCGGCGAATCCTTGGGCAGCGGCGAGGTCTCGCGAGCCGGCGCGGGGCCGACGAGCACGATTTTGAACGAACCGACGTTGGCGCCCACGGCGTCCGCGCCCTTTGGCGCGCCGCCTTCGGCGGGGGTCTCGGGTTTCTTGGGCGCGCCGTCGGTGTTGGTCTCGAACCCGATCGTCCACACGGTGACCGCCGGCGCTTTCTTCTTCCGCGGTTTTTCGACGGCGGCGGCAAACGTCATCTTTGGCTTTTTCGACGCGACGGCGAACGCGTTCCATTTCTCCACCGAGTCGAAGGCGTACAAGACGGAAACCCGCGCCGTGTCGGCGTCCGCCCATTCGCCGTGGACATCGAGCAGCCGCACGCCTTGAACCCCCGCCAGCTCCTGGAGGGCCTTTTGCAACGCGTCGGCAAGCAGTTCGTCGTAGTTGGCAAAACCACCCTGGCTCAGCGCGAAATCGAGCAGATTCTTCTTGATCTCCACGCGTTCGAGGTAGGTTCCCGAACCGTCCTGAAAAATTTGCGCGCGCGTCTCCAGGTTGAGGCAGCCGACGGCGAGCGCGGCCAGGCCCAGAAAAATAAAAAGGTGCATCCTGCGCATACAGTTTCTCCTTCGCGCAAGCAACGAAATTCGCTACAAGATAAGACCGGACCACATGATAGCCGGATTTTCGGCGGCGTACAGGGGAAGAGCGCACGTTTTTTCGCTCGCGTTGAGGAGCGAAAGCGGGAATGTAGAATGTTGAATGGCGAATGGGGAAACGTGCGGCGCCGCCAATTCTTCATTCTCCATTCGCTATTCTCGATTCTGCGAAGCCGAACCGTTTCCGCCCGCAAGCCCCGCAACTGCCCATTTTGTTTGCGGTTTTGCCGCATGTCTGGTAGGGTGTCGGCGTAGACATCGCCTGGGGGAACAAATGCGCCGGCTGTTGATTCTTGCCTGCATCGTGTGCCTCGCCGCCTGCGCCGGATCGAACCGGCCCGCCGAACATGCCGCCGCCGCGCAGCCCGCGTCGCGCGCCGCCGGCGCCGGGCCGCCCGTGCCGACGGCGACCGCCTTGCAGCGCGCGGGCGATCTGGGCGACGGCTCGATCGTCATGGTCAACGGCCGGGCGATTTCGCCGGTCGGAACGATGCGGCACGTGCTCGATTTCCCGAGCAAGATGCTGCTGCTGCCGAACCGGAATTTGGCGATTTCCTCGTTGATCGACGCGGGCGTGACGTTGATCGACGGTTCGACGTTCGCCGAAATCACGCATTTCACGCAGACCAACGCGTTCCAAGGCCTGGCCGTCAACGCGGCCGGCGACAAGCTGTGGGTCAGCGGCGGCTACGACGAAAAAGTCTACGAGTACGACATCTCGACCGGCTCGGCCGTGCTCATCGGCACGCTGGGCAGCGATCTGATTCCCGCGGGCATCGCCTTGACGCCCGACGAAACGAAACTGCTGGTCTGCGATTCGTACGGCTCGTCCGTGCGGATTTACGACCTCGCCACGGGCGCCGTCGACAAGTTCGCGCCGGCCGACGTTTATCCCTACGATGTGCGCGTCTCGGCCGACGGCACGGAAGCGTATGTCTCCAACTGGGGCTCGTCGTCGATCACGATCATCGACGTCGCCGCCGGCCAGCGCCTCGCCGACGTCGCGACGGGCATGCATCCGGAAGGGCTCGCGCTCTCGCCCGACGGCTCGCGGCTTTACGTCGCGAACGCCGACGGCGATTCCGTGACTGTCGTCGACGTCGCGCAACGTGCGGCGATCGGCGAATATGACATTTTCGAAGGCGACGCGGTGACCGGCGCCACGCCGGTCGATCTCGCCGTTTCCGGCGACGGCGCCACGCTTTATGCCGCCGCGGCGGGCCTGAACGCCGTCGTCGTGCTCGATGCCGCCGCGGGCACGATCGAGGGCATGATCCCCGCGGGCTATTACCCGAGCGCCGTGGCGCTGGACGCCGCGCAAAACGTGCTGTACGTCGCCAACGGCAAGGGCGGCGGCATCCCCGGCGGCGCGCCGAGCGAAGGCGTCGATATGAGCGGCACGCTGCAGAAGATCGACCTGCCCAACGCCGCGCAGCTCGCGACCTGGACCGCGGCGGCCAACGCCAACCTGACGCGCACGTCGCTGTTTTGGCAATCGATGAATTTCAGCAGCCCGATTCCGACGCAACGCGGCCAGCATTCGCAGCAGATCAAGCACGTTGTGTTCATCATGAAGGAAAACAAGACCTTCGACGAAGTCTTCGGCGACATGGCGGGCACGGACCACGACCCGTCGCTGGTCGAGTTCGGCGCGCAATATACGCCGAACGCGCACCGGCTGGCCCAGGAATTCACGATCGCCGACAACTACTATTCCGAGGCGAACACGAGCGCGCAGGGCCACATGTGGTCGGTCTTGATGTATTCCAACGACTACAACGAGAAGGCGTGGGCGTCGAACGGCCGCCAGGTGCTGTCGAATCTCGAGCCGGCGTCGCAGAGCGACAAGGGCGACATCTTCGAGAACCTGTTGAAGCACAACGTGCCGTTCCGCGTGTACGGCCAGGTGTTGGCGATGGGCGACGTGGCCACGATCGCGCCGTATATGGATTTCAAATATGGCTTTTTCAATCAGGATATCGCCGACCAGACCAAGGCGAAAGAAATCATTCGCGAATGGGATTCCGGCGTCTGGCCCGAGTTCGTTTACATCAGCCTGCCGGACGACCACAGCTACGGCACCGATCCGGGCGAGCCGACGCCCCAATTCATGGTCGGCGACAACGACGCGGCGTACGGGCAGTTGATCGAATACATCACCCACAGCGCGAACTGGAGCGACACGGTGGTCTTCGTCATCGAAGACGACCCGCAGGGAGGCGCCGATCACGTCGACGCGCACCGCAGCCCGTGCACGGTGATTTCGCCGTGGGCCAAACACGGCTACGTCTCGAGCGTGTTGTATTCGATGTCGTCGGTCTGGATGACGATCGAAATGATTCTCGGGCTGCCCCCGTTGACGACCTACGACGAGCACACCAGCCCGATGTACGACGTCTTTACGATGACCCCGGATTACACGTCGCTGTACACCGCCGTCCCCAATCCGACGCCGCTCGCCTACAACACGAGCGCCGCGCCGTTCGCCGACTATTCGAGCCGGCAGATGTGGACCGCGCCCGATCAGGTGCGGCGCCTGGGCGAAATCCTCTGGGCGGTCATGCGGCCCGGCGAAACCTGGCCGGCGCGCTTCTCGATCGATTCGTACCCTGGCAACGCCGGCGACGCCGACGACGCGGTCAATCCGGTCGCTTATTTCAACGCCCTGCACGCGTTGGAACATTACGCCCTCGCGCACCGCTTGTGGGACGGAAAGCGCCTGCCGACGATTCGGGAGCAGGCCGCGGCGGCGCCGATGGCGACGGTTCCGTAGGAAATCCGCCCCGCGACGACGCCGGCAAGGGCCTCGATACGCCGCTGGCAACTGCTTGCGCGAGGAACCGGAAACAGCGCCGCCGTCGCCCCGGCCGCCGTCCCAAAGCTTGCGTCGGCTGGCGAGTTCGGCTACCGTACCCGCGGCAAATCGCTAACTCCGGAAGGGCGCGACAATGCGACGATTGGCGTGGCTGTTCTTGTTGGCGGCGGTCTGCGCCGGTCTGGCCGATTGCGGCGGCTGCGGGCGCCGGAACGCGCCGGCGAAACCGGTGCGCTTCGCCGACGGCTTCGCGACCACGGACGACCTGGCGCGCGCGTATCTCGACGCCATCGAAAAGAAAGATCCCGATCTGCTGCAACGCGTGATGCTCTCCGCCGACGACCTCGCCGCCGTGCAGAAGGGCGCCGGCAAGCAAGTCTGGCAAGCGTACTTCATGATCGCGAAGCGCGCCTTCATGGATAAAAACAAACCCTATCTCGGGCAAAAACTCACCTTCACCGGTTTCGACCCGGGCACGGTCATCATGGAACGCGGCGCCGTACAGCTTTACCGGGGCGCCGCCGTGCGCTTCAGGACGCCGGACGGCAAAGACGGATCCAGCGAAATCAACTTCGTCATGGCCGCCGGCGGCACGTTCAAGATTTTCGGTCTCCGCTATCTCACGGAGGAATTGCAGCGCCGCGGCGTGATGAAGAACTTCGCGCCGTTCGACGGCGAAGCGAAGTTCAAGGGCGTGGGCGACGAGCAGGACCTGAACCTCAAGATCAAGAAGCTGCCCAAGACCGGCGAAGATCCGGCGCCGGAGCAACCGCCGGGCCAGTGATTGCTCGTTTTTTTGCAGTCGGACGCGACCAAAATCCGCGATTGAACACTTGCAAAATTTGCGCTCCGGTTGTTTCGGCATTGCCCGACGGATTTTTGCTTGTTTGCGTGCGCGGCGCTGCGGTCACCGAAAAGGTTTTCGTCGAATCTCGCCAAGCGCGCCCAGGGCTGCGCGTTTGGCGAGATAAAGCGCTCAATCGCAGATTTCGGGAAGCGGCAGCATGGTTGACAGCGAACCGCCGTTAGGTAGACATTACCGTTCATCATGAAGCGTCTCTCGTCATTCCTGGCGCCGCTGTTTTTGGTGTTGTCCATCTTGGGCGCGTCTTGCGGCAGCACTGCCGGCACGCCGCCGCATCAGGATTACCAGGCCTGGCTGGAACAAGGGCAGGCCGCCTTGGAGCAGAACGACGCCACCGGCGCGCATGACGACTTCACCGCGGCGCTGCTGGTGCGGCCTCATGACGGCTCCGCGAGCCTGGGTCTCGTTTTGGCCGACGCCCAATCGCTGATGATCTTGATTGACGATCTCGTAAATTTCATCGCCTCCGAATCCGGTTCCACCGTGAGCACGATGGCCGTCGGCGATCCCGGCGGTCTGGGCCCCGGTTCCACGCTCGACGACACCATTCATCATTTTGTCGCGGTCATTTTGGGCGGGCTGTTCGACGAAATGATTCAGGCGTCGGACGATTCGCTCACGGCGCCCGACGCGTCGCTCTACCTGACGTCGCTGCCATTCGTCTTTCAGGGCCAGACCATTCTCGACTTGGGCGGCCAGTGGGGCCCCGCGGATGCGCAGTGGGTGGCGGCGATCGTCCGCCTGGGAAACGGCGGGATCGATTACCTGCAGAGCATCGACTTGAATCTGAATGTCGGCCCGTGGCTGGCGTCGGATTTCTTCCACACCTTGATCAACGGCGGCCAACTCGATTGGTCCTCGGCGTTCCAGGAAATTGTGACGCTGGCGATCAACGCGCTCGAAGATCCGCAGTATCCGGATTTTCTGCTGGCCGAAAGCGACGCCGGCCCGCTGTTTCAAAACTGTCAGCTCAACCTGGCGTTGGCGACGATCGACGCGGTGAACGTCGGGCCGCTGGTTCCCGCCGAGACCGTCGGCAACCTCAACCAGGTGCTCGGGTTTATCGACCTCAACAACAACGGCGTCCACGATCCGGGCGAACCGTATGCGTTCGAAGGCCAACTTTTCCCGCCTTTCCTCTACAACGCGTTGCCGGCGCTGAAAATCATTGGCCTCGAACTTTTCGCCGCACTCTCCCAGGGCACGCCGCTGGACGGCAGTCCGGGGTATTACAAGACGTTTGACCCCTTCGCCTTCAACCTCGTGCTCGAAGCCTGGGGCTGGCCGGAACAGTTGCCGCTGATCCCGCATGGGCGGTGGGACTTGGCTGCCTTCTTCGCCGCGCCCCCGCTGGCCCAGGACAAAGAAACGGACGACAAAGTGCTTCATTGCATCGCCGACGAACCCGATCCCGCGGCCGTGGTTGTTTGTTTGGTCAAGCTGTTCGGCTGATCGGCGGCATGCCAACGAACGCCTGCAAAGCCGAAACGGCCGGGGGAAACCTGGGAAGCATGGGATTCATGGAAAGTATGGGACGCCGGAATCCGCATAACGCCAGATGCCTCCAGAACTCCCAGGACTCCCAGAATTCCCGGAACTCCCAGAATTCCCATTGACGGTGCATTGCGGCCCGAGGCCATCCAGCATCGGCGGCGATTAACCTGGTCCGTCTCCGGCGGGTCTACCTGCCGGCTTCCATCCGATTGCCAGGGAGGGGAAATCTTGACTTTCCGTCGATTGTGCAATAGCTTTGTCGCCAATTTACGAGGGCTGGTTACCCTGGGAGAGGTATGCTGTTGAAGTACATTGCACTCATGGCCATCGGCCAGCAGCTCGAGCACAAGACGCCGAACGTCATCGACCTGATCGTCCAAGCCGGGCCGGTGGTGAAAGCCGTGTTGGGTTTGCTCGTGGTGTTTTCAATCGTCAGTTGGGCCATTATCTTTCTCAAGTGGTTGCTTCTGCGGAGAGCCCACAACGAGAACGAGATCTTTCTCAAAATATTCTGGGAATCGCGGCAACTGGATGAAATCTACCGCAGCAGCAAAGAATTCTTCCACGCCCCCGCGGCCGAGGTCTTCGCCGCCGGCTATGAAGAATTGAAACGGTTCCGCGCGCAGGGCGACCGCTTCACGGCCGACGCGCCCGGCGACATCACCCCCGATCGCGTGTCGGCGGCGAAACTGAACGTCAACCGCGCGCTGCAGCGGGCGATCACCGAGCAGATGACCGGCGCCGAAAAGGCCGTGCCGTTTCTGGCGACCGTCGGCAACACCGCCCCGTTCATCGGCTTGTTCGGCACCGTCTGGGGCATCATGAGCAGCTTCCAGAGCATCGGCGCCATGGGCCAGGCTTCGTTGTCGGTCGTGGCCCCGGGCATTTCGGAAGCGCTGATCGCCACGGCGGTCGGGCTCTTCGCCGCGATCCCGGCGGTGGTGTTTTACAACCACTTCTCGTCGCGGCTGCGGACGCTGGAGAACAACGTCAACAGCTTCGCGAACGAGTTTCTGAACATCCTCGACCGGCACATTCTGCGGTAAGCCGGCGGCGGATGAAGGAGAGCGCGCAGTGGCCATGAGCATGGGGGGCGGCGGCAGTCGTCGCCTGATGAGCGAAATCAACGTGACGCCGCTGGTCGACGTCATGCTGGTGCTCTTGATCATTTTCATGGTGACGGCCCCGATGCTGCAGGAGGGCATGTCGATCAACGTGCCGCAGGTCAAGACGGGGCCGCTGGAACAGCACGAGCAAGCGCCGCTGATCCTGATGATGGACAAGGCCGGCGCCATGAGCATCGACAAAGCGCCGATCCCGAAGGACGCCTTGGAACAGACGTTGAAAACGAAACTGGACCAGCTGGCGGACAAGACCCTCTACCTGCGCGCCGACCAGGCGGTGCCCTACGGCTTCGTCGTCGAGGCGATGGCGACGGCGAAACAGGCCGGCGCGACCAAGTTGTCGATGATCACCAAACCGCCTGAAGAAAAGTGAGATGGCTGCTCACGCGCCGCATCCGCATTATCTTTTCGCCGTCGATTTCCCGCGGCTTTTCCCGCAAATGGTCGGCGCTTCGGTCATCGCCCACATCTTCGCCCTGATCACTTTCATCATGCTGCCGCGCCTGCTGCCGGGCCCGCCCCCGCCGCTGCCGAAGGAAATCGACGTCGACCTCAGCTACAACCTGCCGAAAGGCCCTAATATCGGGCCGATCGCTCCGACCCGCGCTCAGGATGCGGCTCGACTGCAAAATACCGAGGGGCAACGTCCCAAACCGAAAACGTCGGCGGACGAAGTTAAGCTGACCAAAGCCCACACCGAGGAAACGAACAAGCTCAGCATGCACGACCGCCAGCGGATCGACGCCATCGAGCGGCTGAAAGAGAAGAAGGCGCTTCAGGAAACCGCCGGCGGCGGCGGCACGGGGCAAGCCAGCACCACGGGCGTACTCGGCATTTATATTTCCAGCCTGCAAAGCCAGATCATGTCCGTCTGGTCGCTCCCGGGCGGATTGCCCGGCGAGTATTTGCAAAAGACAGTCGTTGTACGAATTTTTCTCGGCCCGAACGGCGCGGTCATCAAGAAAGTGACGAGCCAGCCCTCGGGCTTCGAGCCGCTCGATCGAAGTTGCGATTCCGCGATTCTGAAAGCGAGTCCGTTGCCCCCGCCGCCGACCCTGCTGGCCGACGAATTGCGGACGAAGGGCATTTTGATTCGTTTTCATCCGAGCGATAAGCAGCACTAACGCGCAGAACGAGGATTTTCTTGATGAAACCATTTCGGCTCCTGTGTGCGGTCGTCGCGACCGTCGTGACCGTTCTGGGCGGATCGGCGTTGTTTGCCGGCCTGACCGACAACCAGGGGTCGCCCCAACCCGGCGGCGGCAACCTGGCGGTCGACATTTTCGGCTCGAGCGGCGGCCTGCCGATGGTCCGCAAGGATCCGATCGCGGTGCCGTTGTTCATTAATAAGGGACCGGGCGCCGATCAACTCGGCCTGTCGCAGAAACTGGCCGACCAGGTCAGCGAAGACATGAAAATGACCGGCCGCTTCGAGGTCATCGACCGCGCGTTGTACGTCGAAGGCCCGAACGCCGGCGCGGCCAAGGGCCAGTTCGATTTCGGCGATTGGTCGGCCATCAGCGCCGAATACCTGATCAAAGGCGAATTCACGGTGGACAAAGACAGTCTGACGACCTCGATCCGGCTGTACCACGTGCCCACAAAAAAAATGCTGGTCGGCAAGCAGTACATCGGCAAGGTCGACGACTGGTACGTGATGGTGCACAAGTTCGGCAACGACGTCGTCTACGAACTGACGC
>CAZHPN010000004.1:0-19109 GCA_964534375.1 uncultured bacterium
TACATCTTCCCCGATTCGCGCGTCGCGGCGACAAACGCGCCCAAGCCCCGATCGCGCAGCATCGCCAGCGCGCCGGGACGGTCGGAGCCCATGAACAGCGCGAACACCTTCGAAATGAAGTTATGGACCTTTGCGCACTCGCGGTAATCGCGCGGCGCGGCAAACTCCGGGCAGGCGGCGCAGGTCTCGATTTTCTTTTCGATCACGCACTTGCGCACGGCGCACTGCGCGTATCCCGCCTCGATTTGGCAGCCCTGACAGCGGCCTTTTTTGAATTTGCCGCAGTTGGTGCAAAACAGTCCGCAGGCTGCGACGTGCGCGTCGGCCGGCGGTTGGGAAATCGTGGTCGCCATGGTGGCCCTCCGGAAAATCGGAAAAACGAGGAAACTCGGCCCCTTGCTCGTGCACATTATTTGCCGTGGCGCACGCGCTTGCAAGGTGAAGAACGCCGCTGGCGCCGCCGCGCTTTAATGATTATTAATCTCAACAGGGCAATTGAAATCATAGGAGAGGCGACAATGTACGATGAAGAGGAAATGAAAATAATAAAAGATGGACTTCGTGAGGCCGCGCAGTCGGTGTTGTTCTCGGGCGACAAATCGTTTGAGGAGCGCGTTTTCCCCATCTGGCGCAAAACGGTGCACTCGATCCTGGTCGCGCACGGCTGCCCGTGTTCGCGGGGCGAGAAGGATCAATGTTTCCTGACGCTGCCGCGCACGACGCAACGCGAGACCTTCGCCGAGCACGAGATACTCGCCCTGGAGTCGTTCATCAGCGTGATCGAGCAGGGATTGGTCAGTTCTTTGCCGAACGTCTCGGCCTGAGCGCGAATCGCAAAAACACGTTAGTTTTCGGGATGTTGCCGCAGGAATCCTTCACGCGGAGGAAGAACCGAAAATACTTGAGACAATGCTTTAAGTATTTTATGAAATTAATTGATTTTTGTTGATTTTTTCGGTTTCTCTGACCTCACACGGAGACACGGAGCCGCGCAGAGGATGAGCCGGGAACGGCTTCTCAGAATTTCCTGTCGACGCCAGCCCCAGCGGGGCTCCGATCGCCGCGAATTGCTTCGCGGCGCCTCTGACTTCTGACTTCTGCCTCCTCGCCACTTCCCACTGACCACTGACCACTGGCCACTGACCGCTACTTCGACCACGGGCTTTGACAACGCTGCCCGCCAATGCTAACTGTACGGCGTTCAAGCGCAAATTCACGGGAACGCCATGAAAACGATCGCGATCGTCAACCAGAAGGGCGGCGTCGGCAAGACGACGGTGGCCGTGAATCTGGGCGCCGGGCTGGCGCGCCTGGGCCGCAAGGTCGTTGTGATCGACCTGGATTCGCAGGCCAACGCCACGCAAATCCTGCACCGGCCGCTGGGCGAAGACGAGCCGGGCATTTGCGAAGTGCTGCTCGACGAGGGCGATCTCGAAGCGATTGTCGCGCCCACAAAAGTGCCGAATCTGTTCATCGCGCCGGCCGGCGAGTCGCTCGCCAACGCCGACCTGAACCTCGCCTCGCTGATGGGCCGCGAGTTTTTCCTGCGCAACATCCTGCGCCCGCTCGGCGACCGCGGCTTCGATTTCGCCCTGATCGACAACGGACCCTACCTCGGCCTGTTGACCGTCAACTCGCTCGTCGCCGCCGATTACGTGCTGGCGCCGGTTTCGTGCGAGTACCTGCCGCTGCTCGGCCTCAAGTACCTGCTCGAGACGATCGGCAAGGTGAAGCGCAAACTCCACCCGGACCTCGCGATCCTCGGCTACGTGATCACGATGTACGACCGCCGCGAGGGCATCACCTTCCAGGTCGAAAAAACCCTGGTCGACCAGTTCGGCGAACTCGTGCTGCCGACGCGCATCCGCATCAACACCAAGCAAAAATCGGCGCCGAGCCGCGCGCAGACCATCTTCGAATACGAAGACAGCCGCAACGGCAAAGGCACCGCCGATTTCGAATCGTTGACCGCCGAAGTTCTGGCCCGCATCGAAGGAGGACAAGCCCAATGAGCCCGAAGAAGAAAGAGGGATTCGACGACATCTTCACTGCCACCGCCGAGGCCCCGAAAGAGGTGAAAAAACCCGCCCGCGCCAACGGCGTGAAGCCCGAGCCGCGGCCGGCGCCGAAGCCCGGCTTTACCGTCGATCTGGGCGCGGTGCTGCAAACCGCGTGGTCGAACCACGAACGCGAGGCGCTCTACCGCAAGGCGAAGGAAGACCGCCTGCTGGTCTATTCGTTGTCGCTGCTGGCCGTGTTGGCGTTCGGCGCGGCGATCGTGCTGGGCATGGACCGCCTGTTGATGTTCGGCTGGCTGGGCAAGCTGATTTTCCGCGTGATCTGCGCCGGCTTCGCCGCCGGCGTGGCCTTCGCGGCGACGGCGCTGATCGAGCTCAACCGCAAGCGGCTGCAAGACGTGCTGGCGATGATCGTCAAGATCCAGGATGCGCTGCGGCTGTTCGAGGAAGGCGCGATCCCCGGCTCCGACGGCGCGTTTTTCCCCAACACCTACAAGTTCGTCGGCAGCATGAACGACGACGAAACCAACTACGCCCAGATGATCGTCAAGATCGCCGCCGGCGCGGTGATCGTCACCATCATCTTGTTCGTCTAAATGCCCGGCGTCCTCGTTGTCCAGCGGCATGCGGAAATCCGCAGCCTGATCGCGCTTCTTCTCCGGCAACGAGGTTACGAAGTCTTCCCGGCGGCCGGCCTCGAAGAAGCCGCCCGCTTCGCCGCCGACGAGATCGGCCTGATCTGCCTCGACCTGCACACCCCCGGCGTCGATCCGCGCCAGCCGCTGCACGCGTTCCGTTCCGGCGCCCTCGGCCCGCGCCTGGTCCAATCGCCGATCTTGCTGACCGATGTCGATGGACTCTTGCCCGACGGCGCGCGCCGCGACGATGTCGGCGCGGATGGCCTCGTCACTCCGCGCCGCGCCGGCGGCGGCTCGCTGCTCGCCGAAGCCGAGCGGCTGCTGCCCTCGCCGCCCGGCCCGCAGCCGGTCCACACGTGGCGGCTCGATAAGCGCGAACTGCCGCCGTTTCTGTACGCGTGCTATCTCTTCGGCGTCACCGGCGCGCTGACCCTGCGCGACGGACGCCTGCACAAGCAGCTTTTTTTCGTCGACGGCTGGATCCGCGGCGCGGCGTCGAGCGTCGAGAGCGACTGGCTCGGCAAGATGCTGCTCGCGCGGCGGCAGATTTCGCCCGAGGCGCTCAACGAGGTCGAGCGGGCGCTGGCCACGTCGAAGCGGCGCATCGGCGAGGAGTTGGTCGCCCGCGGCCGGCTGAGCGAAACGCAGCTCAACGAGGCGCTGGAGCAGCAATACGCGGCGATCGCCATGTCCGTTTTCGAGTGGGACGGCGCGGAGATCAGCCTCGGCGAAGGCCGGCCGCAGCCGCCGCCCTATCTCGCGCGGCATCCGTTTCAGGTGACGCTCGCGGGCGTCCGCGCGGGCTTTCGCGATCGCGAAGCCGACGACGCGCTCGGCCCGCTCGACCAGGTTCCGCGCCGCGCGGCTTGGACGTCCTTCCGCCTCGCCGACGTGCAGCTTGCCGAGCCGGAGCGCGACTTGCTCAACGCCGTCGACGGCCGGCGCTCGTTCGCGCAAATCATCGGCCGCGCCGCCCTGCCCCCGCCGGACGCCAAGAAGTTCCTGCTCGCGCTCGCCGCGATGCGCGTCATCGTGCTGCCGCCCGACGAGCCGCCGGCGCTCGACGGCCCGCCGGCCTGGCCGGCCCCGCCGCTCGTCGAAGACACGCCCGCCGCAGCCGGCCCGCCCGCGGCGACGATCGATGCGGCAAAATTCGACGACGACGCCCGCGTCGCGGCCAACCGGCGCTGGATTGCGCCCCTGCGCGCCGCGCTGTCGCCGCGCCGGCCGTATCTGTGGCTGGCGCTGTTCTATCTGACGCTCGGCTTCGTGCTCGCCCAATTGCCGCTGACCAACTATCTCGGCCTTGAATTCTGCCTCGCCGTCGGCGTCGCCGGCGGGTTCCTCGGCGGCCCCTTCGCCGTGGGCCTCTTCCGCCGCCGGACCGCCGCGCTGGGCTTCGAGGCCCAACGCCGCCGCGCGGCGCAGCTTGGCGCGCCGGCGCTCTGGGGCGAGGCGGCGGCGATTCATCTCGCGGCGGCCCTGTTGTCGCTGGTCGGCCTCGCAGTGCACGTGGCGGCGCACGGCGCGTGCGCGCCGTGGCGCGGCGCGGGCTTTTTCGCGCTGCTGCCCGTGGTGAGCATCCTCTACAGCAGCGCGTGGGGCCTCGCCTTTGGTTCGCTGATCCGGCGGCCATGGCTGGCGAAGCTCGCGGTGACGGCGCTCGCCCTGGCGACGCTGGCGGCCAACGGCCTCGACTTCATCACCAAGCCCACGGTCTGGGTCTACAACCCGTTCTTCGGCCATTACCCGGGCCCGATCTACGACGAAGCGGCGACGCCGGGCCTGCCGCTGCTGGCGTACCGCGCGGGCAACCTCGCGGCGGCGGCGCTGGTGGTGCTGCTGCTGTCGCTGGTCTGGCGGCGGTGGGACCGCGCGCGCGAGTCCAGCGGTTCGGCGCGCCTCGCCCGCGCCTTGTGCCTCGTGGCGCTGGCGGCGACTGTCGCCGGCATCCACCTGGGCCGTTTCGAACTCGGCTTTGCGATGGACGACGCGCATCTGAAGAAAAAACTCGACGGCCACATTGCGACCGTGCACTTCGACATTTATTACCCGCGCCGGGCCGACATCGAACGCGACATCGCCCTTGTCGCGCTCGACCACGAGTTCCGCTATGCGCAGGTCGTGCAGCAACTCGGCATCCATCCGCCGGGCCGCATCGAAAGCTTCATTTACCCCGACGGCGAGGCCAAGAAAAAATGGATCGGCGCCGGCGGCACGGAATACGCCCATTGCGCCACGCGGCAGATGCACCTGAATTGGGACGGTTTCCCGGCCGATGTCCTGCATCACGAATTGGTTCACGTCATGCTCGCCGGCTACGGCCTGCCGTTCGTCGGCGTTTCCGCCAAGCCCGCGCTGCTCGAAGGCATGGCCGTCGCCTTCGGCGGCCCCGTCTCGTGGGATGAAGACATCGACCGCTGGGCGGCGGGCCTGAAGGCGATGGGCCGCCTGCCGCGGATACGCGACATCATGGGCGTCGGCTTTTGGGGCGATTCGGGCGCGCGCGCCTACGTCGCGGCCGGCAGTTTCGTGCGCTATTTGACGACGCTGCCCGGCGGCCAGGGCAAACTGCTCGCGGCCTACGAATGGGGCGACTTGGCCAAATACTTCGGCCGTTCGCTCGACGACCTCGACGCGGCCTGGCGCGAGCAGTTGACCCAGGTCGAGGCGAAACTGACGCCCGCCGCGATCGAACGTGCGCGCTTCCGCTTCGGGTTCAAGTCGCTGTTCGAGATGCGCTGCCCGCGCGAGGTCGCCCGGGAACTCGACGAAGCCGGCGACGAGGCCGGCAAACGCTATTTCGCGCGCGCCGATCTGCTCTACCAACGCGCCGCGCAACTCGATCGCGACGAGGTGCGCCTCAGCCGCCTGCGCCTCGGGCCGCTGCTGCGCCTGGGCCGCCTTGACGAGGCGGCGCGGCTGGCGCGGCTGGTGCGCGATGCGCAGGGGACGCCGGTGCACCCGGCGCTCGACAAACGCGGCCATGTGGTCGGCAGCCAGATCATCGCCCACGATGCGGAACTGCGGCTGGCCGAACTGGCCTGGGCCCGCGGCGACATCGACGAGGCGCGCACGACCTTCCAGGTCATCGCCGAGGCCGCCTATCGCGACGGGGCCGTGCGCGAGGCGGTGTGCGCCTTGTGGGCGTTCGACCATCCCGAGGTCGAGCCGGCGCTGCGGCGCTATTTCACCGATTTCACGGACACGCACGACGGCCGCTGGCAGTTGCTCTTCGCCTGGCGCACGGAAACCGCCGACCCGGTGCTCGCCTATTTGATGGCGCGCCGCGCCTTCGACGAGCAGGATTATCCGGTCGCCCGCAATCTGCTCGACCGCGCGCTCGCCGCCGCCCTGCCGCATTCCGCGCTGATCGAAGAAACCTGGCGCGCCAAAGGCTACGCCTCGTTCATGCTCGGCGACCTGCCCCGCGCCAGGGCCGAGTACGCCGAATTGCGCAAATACCAGGTCTGGCTCGGCAAAGAAACGCCCGACGCCGACGACTGGCTCGCCCGCATCGACGCCTGGCCGGCCCTGCCGGGCGCGAACGGCCCCCCCAAACTGTAAGAGCGCCCCCCGCCTCCGCCTGCGCCGGGGCAGGCTCTTCGCGGGGGCAGGCTTTTCCAGGCGCGATCCGATGTGGCGCAGCCGCCCCCGGCTGTGCCGGCCCTGGGATCGCCGGCGTCCCGCCGGCCCCGGCCGTGTCGGCCATTGCCCGGCATTATCATCGGGGCAGGCACGGGGATCTGCCCCCTGATCCGAACGCACGCTGCCGTATTCTGCGGCGACGTTCGGCCCAGCCGTTGCGGGTCGTTCGCGTCCCTCCCCCCGCCATTTGCCGGCGCAATCGCGCCGGAATTAACGGGAACGGGCCCGGGAACCCGCCCCTGCAACGGACGTCGTCAACGGGGCGGCCGTAGAAACCGGGACGGCCGTAGGGACCGGCCGCCATTGATCCGTTCATGCCGGACGAATTTCGCAGGCGAGGTTGGACAATTTGGCGTCGCTCGCGGGTGAAGAATCATCATCCGGCGTCGAATCGTCATCGGCGACGCTCGTCTTGTTCGACGACAATCCGGCCGACGCGCACGCGGCCAGCAGCGGGGCGCTCAAGGCAAGAACCAGCAACAACAGCCAGGTCTTTTTCATTTTCGGCTCCCACGCGGCCCGGCGTAATGCAAAATCGCGCCGTTGTCGCCGACCGCGAACACGTCCGAAGGCGAACTGCCCCAGACCCCGTTCAGGCTGTTGTTCATCGCGACCTCCATGCGCCGCCACGTCGCGCCGTCAAAATGAATCGCGGTCCCCCAGTCGCCGACGGCAATAATATTGCTGGGCGATGCGCCCCAAATCGATCTCAATATTTCTCCGTCCGTTGCGCCGTTCGCCGTCGTCAGCAGCCAATCCGCGCCGTCGAATCGGGCCAGGTAATAGGGATATTGCGAATCGGGGGTCATTGTCATCCAGATGTTATTGCTCGCGGTTCCCCACAAGTAACCCGGATACAACATATATTCGCCAATGCCCATTTCGACCCATTGTTCCCCGTCATAATGGTAAAAATGTCCCACCGTCAAATCATTCCCAACCGCGTAGATGTCCGAGCTCGACGCCCCCCATATCCCTGTATATCTGAATGACTGATCGGGGACATCTGTCTGCGACCACGAAAATCCGTCGTAATGGGCCATCACATTTCCGGCCACAACGTATACGTCGTTATGGGAGGTTCCCCACACTTGTCCCGACAGATAGACGCCAATATTGGACCAAGCGGTCCCGTCGAAATGGAAAGCACAATTGGGGAGTTCGGCACGGTCGTTCGGGCCCCCGGCGACGAACACATCTGAGGCGGACGACCCCCAGACTCCTGTAAATGCGCACACGGCGCCTTTCATCGCGAGCGACCAAGTCGAGCCGTCACAGTGCAAAATCGAACCCGCCCAACCGACAGCGTACACGTCGGTGGGAGACGCGCCCCAGACGGCCGACAGGTTTTCGGTTGTCCCGCTTCGCATTGGCAACCATTCGGGCGATGCGTCGTCGTTATCATCGTCGTCGTCGTCGTCATCCGGCGAGGAATCGTCGTCGTTGTCGTCGTCGTCATCGACGGCAATCGTCTTGCTCGACGAAGATCCGTCGGCCGCGCACGCGGCCAGCAGCAGGGCGCTCAAGGCAAGAACCAGCAACAAGAGCGAGGTTTTCTTCATGGGCCTATTCTCCGCACAACGAACTCTAGCATCCGCCCGGGCCTCCGGAACGTCAACTTTACGACGTAGCCGGTTCGACTATCGCGCCGGCTACGGAAGTTCGCCGGCCATCCACGCCCAGCCGCAGTGCGCCGGGTCGAGGCAAGGCTGTCCTGCCAGGTCGGAATACGCGCCGTCGGCCGGCGGCGGGCAGGTGACCTCGCCGCACGTTTGGCCCGGGAACGACTTGCCCGGGCAGGCCAGTTGCGGCCAATCGACGCAGTCCGTGTCGTACGGACTGCAGCACGCATACGAGACGTCGTCGTCGCCGGGAACCGTGCAAATTTGCTCCTCGCAATCCTCGGCGTCGCCCGAGCAATTGACGCACGACTCGCCCAACCAACCGCAGGCATAGTCGTCCGTGCCGGACAGGCAAACTCCGGCGCGGCAGCAACCGTCCGGGCAGTTGGCCGACCCGCACGCGGCCGAGTCGTTGTCATTGTCGTCGTCGTTGTCGTCGTCGTCATCGTCGTCGCTCGGGCCGGAGTAATGCAGAACCGCGCCGCCCTGCCCGACCGCAAATACGTCCGACGTCGAGGTCCCCCATACGCCCGACAATCCGCCGTCCGTTACGCCATTCATATCCGTCCAGGAAATCCCGTCATAGTGCAGGATGGCGCTGCTGGAATTATTGTTGTCGATGCCCACGACAAATAGATCCGACGGCGAAGCCCCCCAGACGGAGTACAGGTCTTCCCTCGCCTCGGTCCGAATCGTCGACCAGGAAACGCCGTTGTAGTGCAATACGGAACCGCCCACAGCGTACACGTCCGACGGCGAGGTTCCCCAGACGGCGGCGACCCCAGCGGATGTGCCGCTCGACATGACCGACCACGCGGCGCCGTCGAAATGCACGATCGTCGTCGTGCCGCCCACGGCGAACACGTCGGAAGGCGAGGTGCCCCACGCGCCGGAGAGGATTTCGGCGTCGGCCGGTTTCTGCATGGCCGACCAGGAAGCGCCGTCGTAATGCAAAATGTCCATACTAACGACAAACACGTCCGACGGCGAGGCGCCCCAAACGCCTGACAAATACTGTGATATATTGTCCGCCATAGTCGTCCAGACAGTTCCGTTGTAGTGAAGAATCGCGCCGTTGTATTGGTCCGAGACGTCATGCGACCCCACGGCGAACACGTCCGAATGAGACGATCCCCAGATGCCCACCATTTCCGGCAAATTTTCTTGCGTCATGGCCGACCAGGAAGCGCCGTTGTAATGCAGAATCACGCCGGTGTCCGGGGTGTCGAGGTTGGTGTCGAAGCCAACCGCGAACACGTCCATCGGCCCCGCGCCCCAGACGCCGTTCAAATCCGTCGGCGGGGCCGGCGACGCGGCTGACCAGGAAGTTCCCTTGCCGCGCAGGATCGCGCCGTCGGCGCCGACGGCGAACGCGCCCGCGGCGGAGCCTCCCCACACGCCGAACAAAGGCGATGAGGTCACACCCGGCACGGCCGACCAGGAAGTCCCGTCGTAATGCAGAATCGCGCCGTTCCCGTTTTGATCGGAGCCCGCGGCGTAGGCGTCAGACGGCGAGTTGCCCCCGACGCCGTACAACGTGCCAAGGTCGATGCCGCTCGTCTCGGTCGACCAGGTCGAACCGTTGAAATGTTTGATGAGGGGGCCGTTTGCGTAGTAATCGACGCCGACCGCGAACGCGTCGGAGGGGGAGGCGCCCCAAACGCCGAACAAAACGAAGGAAATATCGCTGTCCGCGATCGACCACGAAGCGCCGTTGTAGTGTGCGATTACACCGTTGCCATAACCGGGATAACCTCCGACCGCGAACACGTCCGACGCCGAGGCCCCCCAGACGGCCAGCAATTCGCTGGTGGGGCCCGGGACCTCCATCGTCGACCAGCCGGCGCCGCCGTAGTGCAGGACGATGCCGCCGAACGACGGATCGCCGCCGACGGCGAAGATATTGGAGGCCGAAGCGCCCCAGATCCCGCTTAGCAGATATTGCGTTCCGCTCTGCATGGTCGACCACGAGGCGCCGTCGTATTGCAGGATCACGCCCTCGTCCCCCACGGCGAACACTTCCGACGCGGACGCGCCCCACACCGCACCTAGAAAAGCTGACGATCCGCTCGCCATGGCCGACCAGGACTTCCCGTCGAAATGCAGGATCGTGCCGAGATCGCCGACGGCGAATGCGTCGGTCGCAGAGTTTCCCCATATCGCGAAAAGGTCGTTTCCCTGCGGCAGCGGATTCAGCCAACACCAGCCGTCCGGGTTGCAGATTTTGGCGCCTTCGTCAGCGACGGCGGTCGTCTTGTTCGACGAAGTTTTGCCGGCCGCGCACGCGGCCAGCAGCAGGGCGTTCAAGCCAAGAACCAGAAACAGCAGCCGCGTCGTCTTCATTCGCCGACCCTCCCGCGCGACGAGTTCTTCTCCAGCGCTCCGGCTCCGCCACCCGGCATATCTCCGAGCGTTGGCGGAGAACGGGAAAGACACAGATCCAGTGGCTGAGAGAATAACGAATCGCGCAGCGACAAGCAAGAAAGCCGGGCCGTTCGTGCCAGCGCCCACCGCGCGGCCTTCGGCCGCGAACAATCCTATTCGCGTGCATTCGCGTGCATTCGCGGTTAAATACGACAGAAAATGTAGATAATCCGGTTTTCCGCGGTTTCCTTGCGGCAAACAACCAGAAAACGTAAATTACGCTGTTTCACGTGAAACAGTTAGACCACCAATTCGAACACGCCCGAGCAATCCTTGGCGAATTGGGCGAAGGAGATCGGCGGGCGGCCGAGCAGCCGTTCGACATCAGCCGTGACCGCGGCGTGCGCGCCGGCTTTTATCACGGCGAAAAGCTGCATCAGCGCGTCGGCGATCACCGGCGGCGCCCCGACCTCGAGCAGCGCCCGGCGGGTCGCCGTCTCCGGCACGTCGACATGGGCGATCGGCCGGCCGAGCGCGCCGGACAGCACGCGGCCCGCCTCGTCGCACGAGAGCGCCTCGGGCCCGGTCAGGGTATAGCCCTTGTTCTCGTGGCCCGGCTGCGTCAACGCCACGACCGCGGCGGCGGCGATGTCGCGCACGTCGACGTAGCTGGTCTTGCCGACGCCGAGCGACGTGAAAAACACGTCTTTGGTCTTGATGCTGCGGCCGTGCATCGTGCAGAAGTTCTGCATGAAGCTGTTCGGCCGCAAATGGGTGAACGGCAGGCCCGAATCCTCGATGACTTCCTCGGCGGCGCGATGCCAGCGGTTCAGCAGGATCGGGCCCGGCGCGTCGGCGCCCAGGAACGAACTGCGCACGAGCCGCCGCACGCCCGCGTCTTTGGCGGCTTTCACGATCGTCGCGCATTGGGCGACCATCTCTTGCGCCAGCGGGTTGACGATGAACACGGCGTCGCAGCCGGCCATCGCCCGCGCCAGCGGCGCTGGATGCGCGGTGTCGGCCTCGACGACTTCGACGGTGTCCGCCGCCAGGCCCGCCGCTTTGGCGCGCGACCGCACGCCCGCCCGCACCTGCCGCCCGGCGGCGCCCAATTGCCGCACCAACTGCCGGCCGATAGTGCCGTTCGCCCCCACCACGAAGATGACCTCGGCCATCGCCGCTTCCTTTCCTAACGCCGGGTCCGCGCGCGGGCCGGCCGCGTTCCCGCTAATTGGTTTCCCAGATCCATTTGTCGCCGTAATACAAGATCTGACTGACGCACGCGGCGGCCAGCAACGAGAGCAACGCGACGCCGCTCAGCGAGCCGCCCCCGAGGCCGACAGCCAAAATCGCCGCCACGCCGGCCAACCGATGGACCGCCGCCCATCGCGATTCGCCGTGAGCGCGGTCGGTGCGCGATTGCGCCCGCACGATCGCCCCGATCGCCAGCAGGGCCGTCGCCATGGCGCCGCCGATCAGCCGCGCCGCCGAGCCCGCGTCGCCGTGGCCCGCGATTATGCTCAGCACGCCCGCGCTCGTTGCGGCCACACTCATCACCAGGGGCCCATGCCAAAAGGCCCAGACGATGTTCCACCACGCTCCCGGCCGGCTGCGCCGTCCCGCCACATGCTCGAAATATAGCCACCACACGATAAAAATCAGCGCCAAGCCCAGCGCCGCCGCCGGCGCGGTCGCGCTGACCGGATTCGACGCCGCCGCCCAGCCGCGCACGAGCGCCGCCGCCGATCCGCCGAGCACGACCATGGCGAACAACGCAAACCGTTCGGGCAGGCGCGTCGGCCCCAGGCGCGGCAAGTGAATCTGCATGAGCAGGGTGGTGAGCGGTGTCGCGAGGTCGATGGCCAGGCCGGCTGCCCACAAGACGTACCGGGCCGGCGGCGGAGTCGGCAGCGAAATCAGCCACGGGACGACGGCGATCGAGAGGCCGATCGCATAGCGCCGCGTCAGCGGTCGCGCCGGCGGATGCCGCCGCCCGCCGCGCGTCCACAGACCGATCAGGAGTAAACGCGCAACAACGTATGCGAAGGCGAATTCGCGGGTAGCGTCGGCAATGCCGCCGTGCACCGCGAGCGCCAAGCCGGCCACGGGCAGGATTCTCAGTAAAGCGAACAAGCGGTGGCTGGCGTCGTCGCTTCCGAGGCGGTCGTCGTAAAGCGCGAAGCTCAGCCAGGTCCAAACCGCCGGCGTCCCCAGCAACAAGAAATGGCGGAAACCCACCCACGACGGGTCGCGCGACAGCGCCGAGCTCAACTCGCCGATGACCGCGACAAATATCAGGTCTTGGAACAATTCGAGCCAGGTCAGCCGCCGCTGGCTGTCGTCGCTCGCCTCGATTCGCGGCGCGGGCCGCTGCGGCCAGGCATTATCGCTCATGCGAATCCCGCCTCGGCTTCGTTCGGGAAATGTCACCACTCCCGCGAAAAACTATCAGGAACTTGGATCGATCTCGAACTGCACCTGCGCGCGCGTTGCCGCGGGCCGAATCGATCGGTGACGCCGGGCCTTACGGCTGGTTGCCGAGCCATTTGACGTGGCCGTCGGCGATGTCGTAAATGGCGCCGACAATCGTTATTTTCCCGCCGTCGACGGACTGGCGAAGGATCGGGCTGCCCGTGAGGATATCGGCGATGGCTTGGCGCACGTTGCTCTCGATGGCCAACGGAATCAATTCCGACCCTGACGCCAACGGGTGCTGGGCGGCGGCCTGGCGCACCGCCGGCTTGATCCGGCCGAGCAACTGCGCCACGTTCGGCGGCTCCTGCGCGTCGGTCGCCGCGGCCGTGACGGCGCCGCACGCCGTGTGCCCCAACACAACAATCAGCGGCGCGCCCAAGTGCCCGACCGCGTACTCCAGGCTCCCGAGTTGGTCCGCCGCGGCGACGTTGCCGGCCACGCGGACGACAAACAAGTCGCCGATCCCCTGATCGAAAATCGCCTCCACCGGCGCGCGCGAATCGGAACAGCCGAGAATCGCCGCGATCGGCCGCTGCCCGTGCGCCGCCGTTTCGGCCATGCGCGCCGCGTCCAGCCGCGGATGCAGGCTCTTGCCCGCCGCGAAACGCGCGTTGCCGTCGTGCAGCATCTGCAGCGCCTGCGCCGCCGTGACGCCGGCGCCCATGTCGTTCGCCGCCTGCCCGTACACGGCCAAGCCGATAAAGGCCGCCAGCAGCACTGCCGCGCCCGCCAGGTATTTCCCCGACCTCATTCCTGCCCTCCCTGGTGCACCTCGTCGATGCGGTTGCGACGGCGCGTTCGGCCATCGCCGAAGGAGTATAACCAGCCTCGTCGGCGGACGGGCGCGACTATTTCATCGCGCGGCGCTTGAACAGCAGGCCGGACCAGGCGGCGTCGATCGCGCAAATTTTGTAGTCGACCAACCCGGCGGCGAGACCGACCTCGCGCACGATCTTTTCCGAAAGATCGCCGGCAGGCGCGGCGCCTTTCTTCGGCCACGCGATCCATAGGCGCGTCGGCTCGTCCAGGGCCGCCCGCTCGCCGATGTCGCGGCGCAGCTCGGCGACCGATTTCGCGAACCAAATCAGGAGATCTGGCCGGTCGCCGCCGCGACGGCGCACAACCGCGCCCGGGGGCAGCTCGCCGAGCGTTTTTTCAAACTCGGCCGGCGCGCCGACGAGCCGCACTGCCGTGCCGTCTTTGATCGTCAGCTTCTTCAACAGCGGCGTTTCGGAGTAACCCGCAAACCGCGAAGGCGGCGGCGAGTCCGGCGGCGGATTCGCGATGGCCCGAGCCGTGGCCGCGGCGACCGCCGGTGGGTCGGTGAATTCGGCGTGGGGCAATACTTGCTGGATCGCGGCGGTTTTTTCGGGGTCGGCGGCGACGAAGATCAGCGGCGTGCGGCGCGTGGCTTTGGTCGAACGCAGCGCCAAGGCGACATCGCGCCCGTGCGCGGGCCGGCGGCGCAGGTCGATGACGACCGCGGCGGGCGGATCGTCGCGCAGAGCCCGCACGGCTGCGCCGCCGTCGGACGGGGCGCGGAAGATCGCGAAGTCAACGGCGAGAGTGTCACGCAACGCCGCGGCGTCCGCGTCATCCCAACACAACAACGCGACGCGCGGCGCACGCTTCTTGCTCGCGGTCATCCGGCAAGTTCTCCGCAAAAACCGGTCCGTCGTTCATGCCGTCGAACGGGCGCGCCCCGGGGCAGACCCGGAGCGCGCTCGTCGGCCTATTTGCCGTTTTTCTTGCCCACACCGACGGCGGACGGAGCGGCAGCGGCCTTGCCGACGCTAGTCGCACCGCCCGTCGCGGCGGGCGCTGCCGGCGCCGGCGGCGGCGTCGGAGCGGGCGCGGCGGCCTGGTGATGCACGACCGGGGCGGGGGCCGGGGGCGGCGGCGGTTCGTCTTTGCTGCACGCAACCAAGGCGACCGACATCGCCAGCAAACACGCCAGGCTCAATAAAATAATGGTCTTTCTCATCGAGTTTTTCCTCCGGAATGTCGTTCAGGATTCGGTTGCAGAATACACCAATCATCCCGTCTGTCCACCGGAAATTCGCCCGCCGCCGCCCGTCGCCGCCCGTCGAAGGCGGAGTCGGCGCACGGGCGTGCAGGCGGTTGCCAACCTCCGCGGCGACGCGTTTTCAAAAGCCCGGCACACATCCCGGCGCGCGCACCATCAACACGGGCACGCACGCAGAACGCAACGTCTTGTCGGCGACGCTGCCCCACATCCACCGCCGGATGCCCGACCGGCCGTGGGTGGCGATGACGATCAAGTCGACGCCGTTTTTCTCCGCGTAGTCCGCGAGCGTGTCGGCATCGTGCCCGACGAGCACCTTCGTCTCGACGCGAGCGCCGTTCACGGTGACGCGCCCGGCCACGCCCTGCAGGTATTTCTCGGCGCTCTCCAGATTTTCCTGGTCGATTTTCTCGACCTGCGCATCGGGCAGGACGAAATCGCCGACCGTATGCTGCGCCGGCGTCACCACGCGAATCAGCACGATGTCCACGATTTCGCAACCGCGCGCCAAAGCCTCGACGTGCGGCAGAACGCATTCGGCAAGTTTCGAACCGTCCAACGGCGCCATGATCCGAGTGTACATCTGCCTCTCCTTTTCAGCGGCCCGCGCGGGCTGACAAACGGTCCCGGAGCGCTACGCTTGCGCGTCCGCGTCGCCGCGTCAAAACTCGACCGCAAACCACCGAACCCGGCCGCTCCGAGGTCTTGATCAGGCGGTCGGTTGTCGAAAAGAACATAAGCGCGCATCGTCCAAGAGCAACGGGGGTGGAAGTATTTTCAGAATTGATTTTAAACTTAGTTCGCGCCGCGGGGCGATTTCGAATCGCTTTTCGCGGGCCTACCGTTCGATTTCGGCCGGCGCTTTGGGAATGCCCGGGCCGAGCACGCGGCAGCCGTCCGCCGTAATCAGCAGGTCGTCCTCGATGCGGACGCCGCCGAAGCCGAGATACTGCCGCGCTGCGGAATAATTAATGAATTCCGCGTGGCGCTTTTCGGTCTCCCACAAATCGAGCAGCGGCGGATTGAAGTAGACGCCCGGTTCATCGGTGACGACGAACCCCGGCTCGAGCCGCCGCGCCAGCCGCAGGAAGCCGAGCCCGAATTGCGTCGACCGCGCCTCGCCCTCGGGGTAGCCCACGATGTCGCCGAGATCTTCTATGTCGTGCGTATCGAGGCCCAGCATGTGGCCGATGCCGTGCGGAAAAAACAACGCGTGCGCGCCCGCCTGCACCGCCTCTTCCAAGTCGCCGCGCATCAGGCCGATTTCCTTCAGGCCCGCCGCGATCTTGCGCGCCGCGATGAAATGGAGATCGCGATTCGTGACCCGCGGCGACGCGGCCGCGATGACCGCGAGTTGCGCGTCGAGCACGACCTGGTAAATCGCCCGCTGCCGCTCGTCGAAGCGGCCGGCGACCGGAATGACGCGCGTAATGTCGGCCGAATAACCGCCCCGCGATTCGGCGCCGTAGTCGATGAGCAGCAAATCGCCGGCCTGCATGACGCGGTGATAGCTGTTGTTGTGCAGGACCTCGCCGCGGACCGTGACGATCGGCAGAAACGCCTGCGGGCAATCTTGCGCGAGCGCCACGGCCTGCATCGCGCCGGCGATCTCGGCTTCCACCCGGCCCGGGCGGACGGCGGCGCGCGCCGCGCGGAACATCGCCGCGGAAACGTCGAGCGCCGCCTCGATTTCCGCGACTTCTTCCCCGGATTTGACCGATCGCTGCCGGGCCACGGCGCGGGCGAGGTCGAGCGACGCGCCGGCCGCGATCTCGTTCGCCGGCCGGCCGAGCAGGCCGGCGAGTTTTTGCGCGATCGCGGCGCGATACGGCGGCAAGTAAAGAATCGGCGCGCCGCTTCTCCGCAGGTCGGCGACGGCCGTGGGCAACTGCGAAATGTCGCGCGCGTGGTCGACGCCGGCGCGCGCGGCCGTCTCGGCCGGCGACGGCAGCGGGCCGCTCCAGACGATCGTGTCGAGATCGGCGGCCGGGCCGAAGAAGATCTCCGCGCCGTCCGGGGTCAGCAGCAGCGCAACATCGGGCTGGCTGATGCCGGCGTAGTAGAGAAAATGCGAATCCTGGCGAAATGGGTAGACGTTGGCCGCGTAATTGCGCGGCGCTTCGTCGAGGCCGAGAAACAGGATCGCGCCGTGCGGGACGTTCCGCCGCAGTTCTTGCCGGCGCGCGCGATAGGTTCTGGCGTCCATCGTCAACCTCGCGAATGGGGCGGGCGGCCCGCCGCATCTGTGGAATTTTGCGTAGGTTGCGCCAAGCGAGCGCCGATTTCAAGAAGCCGCAGGATCAATGAACAGTGAACAGCGAACAGTGAACAATGGCCCTTGTTCGCCACACCATGGGGCGATAAGGGACTCTGAAAATGGCTCCTGTTGCTCTGATGATCTGCCGTGAAAATCTCACTTCCGCATCAAAATGCGAATTTCACCGAGGCCGAGAACAGGTGCATCAAGCCGCTGCTGCGAAACGCGTAGCCGTCGGAGGTTTCGGCGGTGCGCGACGGCAACAAATGAAGCTGGTAAGCGAAATCGAGATTGACGTCGAGGTCGAGCACGTTGTGCGAATCGAACAGCCAACCGCCGCCGCACGCCAGCACGTGGTCGTCGTTGTCCAGAATCACCTTGCCGATAATGTCGTGATCGGGTTCGGGGAAGCGGGTGCCGATGATCCGAAACGGCGTTTGCTCGTAGCGGTAACCCAGGCGCACCGTCGCGTTTTCCACCGGGTGCGCCTCGACCCCGGCGCGCGGCGTCCAGATGTCGACCGTGTCGAAATGCGCCTGCGAGCCGGCGAAATACGAGCGCCGGGCGACGCGCTCGTAGCGCGACCAGTTCACCCAGCTTACGTCGGCCAGCGCCTTGACCGCCGGGGCGATCTGCCACGACGCGCCCGCCGACGCCTCGCGCGGCACGTAGGTGTCGAGGAAATTCAACGGAATGCGCAACGTCGGCAGCGCCGCGCCAGCGATCGTCGGCGTGGCGATGACGTTGATCGACTGAAACGCGCCGTAGGTTTCGTCGCGGTAGGTCAGCCCGACGCCCCACGTGTCGCCGTGCGCGAACAGACCGCCGAGAAACGCCGGCTGAATGCTGCCGCGGATCTGCGTGCCGTCATTGTACGTCACGCCGCTGACATCCGCCCGCGTGGTCACGACGCCGTGGCCGCGGACCCCGCCGTGCATGCCCAGGCCCAACGCCAGCCAATCCGTCACGCCCACCGCGGCCGCGAATTGCATCGTCAGGTTCGCCATGCCGTAGCGGTAAAACTCGCCGTCGGTGTTGCGCATGTCGTCGAAGGCGATCATCGAGAGAAAATTGTTGTCGATCGCGATGTTTACGCCGAAGCCGATCGGCGGCAGGCGCCAATCTTTGTTGAACAAACGCGAAATGTTGACGCGCGTCGAAAAATAACCGATGCGGTTGCCCTGCGAATTGCGGACGATCGGGCCGTGCTCCAGCCCCCCGCTGAGAAACGGAAAATCGCAAATGTAGCCGAATTCCAGTTGTTGATCGTCGCCGACGGCCAGCCCGCCCGGGTTGTAGTACATCGCGCCCATGTCGTCCGCGTCGCCCGTCAACGCGTTGGCCAGCGCGATGCCGCGGGCGCTCAAGCCCAGGCTGTTCGGCGTGTAGACGAGCGACGCGAACGACGGTTCGGCCGCGAAAGCGACCGCCGCGAACGCCATCACGGCCAACAGACCGGGGCGGACGATTTGTCGCCGCTTCGGCATCAACTTCCCTCAGGGTTGGAGCGGGACTTTAATTCCGCCAATGAGCGAATACAAGCAGCGGGAATGAAGGAACAAGGGAGATGGAAAAAGGAAAAAGTCAGGGCCGCGACGACTTGTCGACACATGTGGCCCGTCAGGCCGCGAAAGCGTAACGTGTGGGCCGGCCCGGCCTGGGCGCACGCATTGCCGTGGAGGGGCTCCACGGCGGCTCGACTTTTTCCTTTGTCCTTGTTCCTTCTTTTTTTCCTTTTTCCTTCAACGAGTGTTATTTTTGGATTGCAACTTCCTGGGGGACGACTATGGCTTTCATTTCGCAAAGCTTGGTGGACTTGATCGAGCGGCATGCGGCGGAATTGACGAACGACTGGCTGGCCGACGTGCGGCGAAACACCGGCATGCCGACCTGCCACGACTGCGCCGACGATCATTTGTTCGACGAGACCTTCGCAGTTTACGGTCAGCTCAGCAAGTGGATTTCGCGCGACGAGCAGTCCAAGGAGGACATCACGCGCACCTATCTGGCGCTGGGCCGGCAGCGGCGGCAGGAGGGCATTCCGCTGTCGGAGGTCTTGCA